>DASYIS010000566.1:0-5467 GCA_035997375.1 Chthoniobacteraceae bacterium | reverse complement strand
GCTTGTTCCGTGGAAGACGCTCAAGAAATTGGAGGCGGCACCTGTTCGCCTAGGCTCACAGAGAGCCGCCTCTACACAGCGGGTCGAAGCCGCTTCGCGGCTTGCGTTCCACCTCTCGTTCCCAAAGTTAGCGAAGCGCTTTGGGAACGGCGCGCGGTCTTGAAACTCTGTTTCCCTGAGTGCGCTGCTCCGAGCCGCGGGCGTCGCTTCAGCCGGCGGCTCGAGGACCAAGCGCCTCTGGAAACTGAGTTTCGGCTGCAGGTTGCATTCCCAAAGCGCTTCGCTAACTTTGGGAACGAGGAGGGAATGTAATCGGGGCTTGATGGCCGCGCGCAGACGGTCCACAGGGCCGTGGCTACAACCTGGCGCCGCTGCGCAGCTTGCCTTCGCGTCCTGCATGTCGTTCCGCTCGCTCATTTCGTTGGCGCGGTGAGGGTTTTGGGCGCAGGCCGCCAGACCGACGCCCCATTTTCGAACTCCACGTAAGTGCGCGGGGGCCAGCGGAAATCCGTCCAGGCGAAGCCCGTGTGGACGAAAAGCTGGTCGCGCCATTTCAGCACACCCAGAATCCGGCGCGTGGAGGTCGGCCCTTCGAATTGGTCGTCCGGCTGCCCGTCGATGCGCCGCAAAACCTTGAGGCCTTTGTCCGTCGGCACCAGCAATTGCGTGAGCGTGGCGATCGGCTGGGCGGTGATCTCGCCGGGCAGCGTCACCTTCCAGGCGACCGCGCCATCCCCGGAAACAAACGCGACATTTCCCTGCTCGCTCGCGAACGCCACGCCCTGCGGCGTGACGACCGCGCACGTGGAGATGAAGCCGCCGAGCGGTTGTTTCCACAGCTCGCGGCCGGTCTTCGCGTCGAAGCAGCGCATCGTTCCTTCCTCGTCGCCGAGGAAGACGCGGTCGCCCAGCACGGCCGGCGTGGCGTTTGTGTAGGGCGCGATCGGCGACTTCCAGACGAGCCGGCCAGACTCGGCTTCGACCGCGTAGAGGAAGCCATCCCACGAGGCGGCGAAGACGCGCCCGTCGGCCAGCGCGGGCGCGCCGCGGATCTTGTCGCCGGTCGCGAATTCCCAAATGAGGATGCCGCTGTCGACGTCGACCTTGTAGAGCCGGTGATCGTCCGAGCCGAAGAAGACGTCGTCGCCCACTGGCAGCGGCGAGGAGTAGACGCGGCCCGCGGTGGCGAACGACCAGAGGTAGGTGCCGTTATCCGCGACGGCGTGGACTTTCGCATCGGCGGAACCGCAGAGCAACCGGCCCTTGTAACGCGCCGGAACGGTGGTCGGCGTGACGGTCGCGAGGTTCCATTGCGGGCCGGTTTGCAGGCGCGAACGGATCGGCTCCTTCTCGTCTTTCGACGGCACGTAAATCGAGCGGATGGAGCCGTCCGGATCGGCGATCGAGAAGACGCCGTCGAGCACCGTGCTGCCGGAAGCGAAGGGCGGATATTTCGGCGCGCGGTAGCCGCCGCTGAAGTCCGTCCATTTCCCGATGAGGTCGCCTGGGAGCTTCGCCGGCACGCGCGCCGGCGTCCCCATGAACATCGGCACCGCGTCGGGATCCTGCGAGTCGACCTGTGCGAGCCGGCCGCCGTCGAGCGGCCCGTAGAGTTCGACCTCGGTGAGCGAATCGGTGTGCGCCGCGTAGAAGCTCGGGATGATCTTGAACGCGTCGGTGTAGATCGGCTTGTCGAAATGCACGACGACAAAACGCCTTGTGTTCATGCGGACGAGCGCGACGTCCTGCGGCACTTTCGTCTCGAGGTTGTTCGCCAAAATGCTGAAGACCGGGTAGACGGTTTTCGGCTCCGCGTTGTTGAGGTAGAGGACGAGATGCGAGATGTACGCGGGCTTGGTGAGCGTGGCGGAAAAGGCCATCGGATCGGGCGCGTAGGTCCACGTGTTGCCGACGTCGTCGAGCTTGCCGTTTTGCAAGAACGCCGCCTCCTGCGTGTAGATCATCGCGGTGGAGGTAATGCCTTGGGCGAAGGCCGAGACGCGATTGCGCGTCATCAGCTTCTCGCGCAGCGTCGAGGGAATGCGATCGTACTGCACGCGAATGTCCTTCACGTAAGTCTGCTCGACCGCTTGCAGCTCGCCGTTCGCCAGTAGATTGGCGGAGGGGAAACGGATCGCACGCAGGCTCGCGGCATCGACGCTGACCGACCCGCCCTCCGCCTCAAATCCAATGTCGATCGCGCGCGTATCGGGACCGGTTTTCAGCGCCAGCCGGCCAAAGGTCCACTCGCCGGGCCGCGCGTCGAACTTCGAGCCGGTGAAGGTCTGTTTCGTCCCCTCGAGCATGCTGCCCGCAACGAGCCTGGTCTGCGTACTCTGCACGCGATACCAGAACTCCAGCAGGTACGTCGCGGAAGGAATGACGCGCCCGGCGGGCCGCTGCGTGACGAGCTGATCGGTCGCGAGTTGCAAGGCCGACGCGCCCTCCTTCGCCGGCGCGCCGACGGTCACCGCACCCTTCTCGGTCTGCCAATCCTTGGGCGATTCGAACGAGGCGTTGGTGAGTTGCTCGATCCCCATCCGCAGAACCTTTTTGTAGTCGTCCGGACCGTCCTGGCCGGCGGGGAAAAACTCGGCCGCGGAATCGGGATCGCGCAACCGGGCGGTGGCGAGAAAGTCGGCGTACGGGCCGTCGGGGATCTCGTGCAGCTCGCGCAAACGGGTCTGCCAGACAGGCTGTCCCGCGGCATTGAGGCGGACCACCGTCCCGTTGTTCGCGCCGGCCACCAGTTCATCGCCGACCGGATGCAGGATCGCGTTGAAGGGGAGCTGGAAATCCCACAGCGTCTTTCCGTTCGCCAGATCGAGGCAGCGCACGCGGCCGTCGCGGTCGCAGCGATAGAAGCGTTTTTCGTCCGCGCTCATCGCATCGAGCGCCGGCAGCCAGATCGTGCCGTCGCCGGCGGTCCAAAGCGCAGCCCGCGCGGCGCTCCGACGCTCCAGGCTTTTGGGCGTCGGGATCAAAGCTCCGCCGTCGCTCAGCGGCCGTCCGGCATCGGAGACGTAGGTGCCCAGGGTATTGTCGCTGCGCAGCGGCGCGCTCAGCCCCAGCGAGTGGACCCGCGGCTCCGCCGCGCCGGCCGGCCAGCTCACGCTCCAGGCGCCGGTATTGCGCTGATTGCCGGGGTCGTCGTTGTTTTGCAGCAGCACCTGGCCCGTGCGGGCGTCGATGATCTTGGGCGTGTGGCGCCAGAGCGTGTCCTTGGTCCCCGGCTTGAGTCCGGGCGTCGAGCCCGCGACGACCTCCTCGCTGTAGACCAGCTTCGCGCCATCCGGGCTGAGCGCGAAATTGCCGACCGCGACCGTTCTCCCAAAGGAAGCCGCCGCGCTTTGCTCCGCCGTCTCGGGATAGGCGGCGATCGCCTCCGCGCGGTCGTGAAACCAGAGTTTGCGCCCGTCGAAATCGAGCGCCAGCAGCCCGGTCTGGCCGCGCACGATGATCTCGCGCAGCGGAGCATTCACGGCGACCTGCAGCTCGGTATTAACCGCCCCCTCCATGTTCACCATCGTGTAGTTGTGAAACTCCGGCCACTCGGTGGCGGGCAGTTTCTTGAGGACGCGCCCGGTGCCGCCTTCGAGCAGGAAGAGCGAAAATCCCTGGCCGGTGGCCGCCACGACCTTGCGCCCCTCGTCGAACCAATGCGCGGTGTAGACATTGTGCTCGGGCAGGAACTGCTTCCAAAGCAATTTCCCCTCGGCGGAAAAGCAGAACAGGTTGTCGCCAAAGCCGAACGTGCCGACCAAGACCCGGCCCGTCGCGACATCGACGTCGAGCGACCGGATGCGATCCTCGGCGCTGATGGCATCGCGGAGCGTGCTCGGCGCCTGGCTCGCCACAGTCGTTGCCGAACGCGGCGCATCCGGGGTGAAAACGGCGTGCACGAGCTCGGCCTGCGGCGTCGGCCCGGCAATCGTGGGCAGGGCCGCGAGCCCGGCGGCCAGGCCGACCTCGTCGTTCGCGAGGACCGTCAGGGTATCGTACACGTTCGAGAAGCCCTTCCGCGTCCACCCGACGACGGCTTTCCCCGCCGCGGGGAAATGCGTCGAGATAACCTCGGGAAAAACGTCGCGGCGGGCGAGCGCCTCGATCAGCCGATTCTCGTAGCGGCGACCGATGAGGATGAGCGGCGCGTCGACGGCCATCCCGGGATCGACCAGCTCGCCGCGCCACAAGCGCCCGCCGTCGAGCACCGGGATGTCGCTCCAGTCGTTGACCACGCGCAGGACATCGGCCACGGCGACAACCTTCGCGGGCCGGCCGCGCGCCTGCAGATCGGCGGCGAGCTTTTCGGCGTGCGGACGGCACCAGGGCTGTTCGTGGTCGATCGCGATCAGGATCGCCGGCGCCTTGGGTTCAGCGCGGAGGAATTTCTGCACCTCCGCCTCGTCATGCACCCAGACGGTCCGGGGGTCGAGTTTCGCGACCAGGGCCGGCGCGGCCGGCGCGGCGACTTCCACCGTCGCCTCGGAGACGGCGCCACTGACGAGCTCGCGCACGCGCAGTTTCCACGAGCCCGCCGGCGCATTGATCGGCACGCGCCAGCCCATTTGCAAAGTCGGCTTCGCGGAGCGAAAGACGTGCAGCCACGGCTCGCCGGCCGCGTCGCTCAACGTGATTTCCAGCGGAAACGCGGCGTCGATCGCCTGGCCCGCGGCGTTGGCGACCGAGGCCTCGAAACTCAGGTCGCTGCCCGCGGCGAGCTTCGGCGTGGCCGCCAGTGCGACCTTGTCGATCGCCGACGGGAGGAAGGCGAAGACCTTGCCCGGGAGATGGCGCAGATCGGCCTGCAACGTCATCCAGCCGTCCTTTGCCGGCACCTCCACCCGGCGCATTTCGAGCACGTCGTAACAGACGGGCGGACGCGCGGGGAAGGTGAGCGTCGGCTGGTCGGGGGCCTGGTAGAGCGTCTTGGAGAGCCCGGTGAAATGCGTCGGGGCGAAGTTGGGCAGCACCATGTATTCGCCCTGGCCGCCTTTCAGCCAGTCCGGACCGACGATGAGGTTATGCTTCGCGGCCGGCTTGATTTTCTTGCCGAGGAAATCGCGGAGCAGCTTCGTCGTTTCCTCCGTCTGATTCCAGACGGCCTCGGTTTCGAAATCGACGTAGCGAGGAAAAGCGCCGCCGAATTTGTCGTCGTATTCGTCCAGGTCGGAATCGAGGTGCACGATCCCTTCGATCGGGAGTTTGCTCGGACGCTCGACGACGACCGTCTTCCCCGCGGCGACGAGCCGCTTGAGCGCGGCGAGGATGTCCGGCGAGACCTCTTCCTCGTAGACGTAGCCCGGCGCGAAGACCACGTCGTAGTCGAGCCCCTTCCCCTCGCGCATCTGCTTGTCGGTCAGGAAATCGGCCGGGAAGCCGGCGCGCAGACAGGAGACCCAGAGCCCCTCGGCGGTATAGGTGAGCTTGTTCGGCTTGCGCGGCGCGAGGTGGTCGGACTCGCGCG
>DASYIS010000565.1:0-7808 GCA_035997375.1 Chthoniobacteraceae bacterium | reverse complement strand
TCCCGCCCGCTGAGTGTCGCATTCACTAAACGGTGATCTTCCGTTTCGACGGGCAGGATGCCCGCCGGCCCCACGGGCGAGACGCCCGTGCCACGCCGGCGCCTCCGCGCCAACTGAATAAAGTTACGGCTTAGTGCGGCTTTCCAGGCCGTTTCGTGGCGGAGCGCTTCTTCGGCGTGGTCTTGGGCGCAGCGCGCCGGCGGGCCGCGGCCGGGCTCGGCGTCGGCTCGGGCGCCGCTTCTCCGGCCGGGGGCGATGCTGGATGATCGAAGAAGCGGAGGTAGGGATTTCCGTAATGCTGGTAGGCGCCCCACGTCCGCGCGCCGCCCGCGGTGGAGGCGACGGCGCGCCGCGCTTCGCACATGGCGTGGTGCATGTAGGCGAAGCGCCCCGGGCGGGTCAGCCCGAGCAGTTCGCCGTAGAGCCGGGAGGCGAAGAGGCGCGCGGCTTCGTCGTCGACCGGCCAGGCGGTGCAAACGAAGTCGGCCACGCCGCGGGCAAAGAAAGCCTCGGCAAAGCTCGGCGCCATGGCGGCATTGCGCAGGTCCGCCCGGTCCGGCGTGATCCCCGACTCGCAAGCGTTGGAGAAGATAAATCTCGGCACCCGGTCGATCCGCTGCAGCTCGTTGGCGGTGATGCGCAGATCGTCTTTCACGGAGAAAATCCACCCGGAGTTCAGCGGCTCCACCTCGTCATACACGCAGTGCCCCGCATAGTGCAGCACGTCGAACTTCTCGAGCATCAGCTTTTTCAGCACCGTCGTGCGCTTCGCTTGCTCGGGGCCGAAGAGGCATACCACCTCGACGGAGTGGCCGGTGGCGCCGGCTTGCTCCTGGTTGAAGCGCTCAAAGGTGCTCGCGACCTCCTCGGCCTCCGCCCGCGCACCGGGCAGCGGTGCATCTGCCGCCGGGTCCGCAATCACCAGGACCCGCAGCGTGCGCTGGGGCGGCGGGGGTGGCTCGGGTGCCGGGGCGAAGGTGGTGCGGAGCTGGCGGGTCAACCCGTAGCTCGTCCCGAGAAAGTCATTGGGGTCGAATCCAGTCCCTTCCTGGATCGGGAGCGCCTCGGTGCGCGAGCCCGTGCGCGCGATCATCTCCCAATGCAGCCGGGCCGTCGTCGCATCGAGCGCCAGGACGATCGGCGCCGGCGTGTAGATGGTCGCGCGAAATTCCTCCGGCAGCAGCAGGCGCTCGAGGAAGCGGCCGCACGACTCCTGCTCCCCCGCCTCGGCGTTGGCCAGCTCATCATTGGCCTCGTTGACCAACCGCGGATCGAGCGGAATCTCCCGCTGCGGCACGGAGGCGGACTTCGTCATGGCGGCAAATTGGTACGTCTTGCGCTGCAGGCCGACCGTGATGCGGACGGGTACCAGTTCCTCCGCTTCGCCCGGCGGCGGCTCGTGGTCGAACTCGGCTTCGGCCTCGGCGCGCGCCTGTTGGAGCGCCTCCTGTCGCGCCGCGGCGAGCTCCGCTTCCCCGGGGCCAGCGTAGCGGACCGCCAGCGCGGGGTCCGGCTGGGCGAGCGCGGCCCGCAGAGCATGGTCGATCTGCCGAAAAGTGTTCGCATCATTCTCCACAAAGGTGATGCGGCAGAGCCGGTGACCTACGTCGCCACTCGAGCTGGACAAGGCGCGCCGGATCCCGCGCAGCCACGCGCCGATCGCGTCCTCGATCGAGAGATTGCCGGCGCCGGCGCCGATGAGGACGGTGGCCAGATGCCGCTTTTCCAGTCGGCCGAGTGTCCAGCACAACTCCTGCGCGAGCACCGCGAGCTCCGGCACGCCGAAGTGGCCCGGCACCCCCATGCCCGCGAGGACGATGAGGCGATTCGGGTCGCGCGGGTCCGGCAGGATGAAGGGGCGGCCGAGCTCGCCGCGAAAGGTTCCGCGCTCGGTCAGGAGCGTCAGGACCAGGTCGGTGGAGGGCGTCGGCGACGCCTCGCCGACCGGACGGCCCGCCCGCTTCTGGAGCAACGCCGCCGTGACGGCCTCGTCGAGCCGCCGCTCCGCCGCCTGCGGCTTGACTCCGACGTAGTGGCCGACCGCGATGGCATCGATCTTTTGCCGGGAAAGTGAGGCTGAATGAACGCTCTCGATCCCGCCTTTCACCAACCCGATTTCGATGGTCGCCACCGGCGTCTCGCTGACGACTGGCGCCGCCAGCGCGAGGAGGTCGGGCCGGGCCCCGCGGCCCCGCCCCCGGGTTGGCGCTGCAGCCTGCCCGCGCTTCACCACCTGCCGGAAGCGCTCGGCGCCCGTGTAATCAAAGAGGCGGAAATCGAAGGAGCCGGGGCTGGTTTCGATGCGGGCGAAGCCCGTCGGAAGGACCCGCTCCCCCTCGTAGATCCGAGCGCTGGAGTCGAAACGGTCCTCTTCCCACCGCACGTCGGGACTCTTCAACTCCGGCGCGCCGAAGTTCTTCTTTGGAACCGGCACGCCGCCGTGCCCGACCAACGCGCAAAAGTCCGGCGCATCCGCCAACCGCCCTTTCTTGTCGCGGGCCGCTTGCGGTTTGAAGACGGCGCAGCGGTGCTCGTGGCCCCAGATCCAGGCATCGATCTGCGCATAGACCCCGAAGCTCTTGAGCATCGCCACCGCCTCGTCCGAGTGCTGGTCCTCGTTGGTGCGCGAGGACGCCGGTTGGTGGTGGGTGAGCAGGATACACCCTTTGGCCGGGTCGCGCTGCGCCGTCATCCATTTGACCTGCTCGACCGTCAGCCGGCCGTTTTGCCCGCCGTAATCCTTGAGCGTGGGCCTGCCAAAAATCGCGCCGGCGAGGGAGGGCAGATTCCACGAAGTGTCGAGCCCGAAAACCTGCCAGTCCGGATCTTCGATCAGGAAAAAACTGGAGGGCTGTCCCTGGGCGTCCCCGTGCCAGCGCAGCATGAAAGGCTGCCGCAGGAGTGTGTCGAAATACCCCTGGCCGCCGGAGTACATGTCGTGGTTGCCATTCAGGCTCCAGGAGCCGATGGGGCTCTGGTCCGCCTTCGCCGCCGGCGGCCAGAACTTGACCATACGCGAGGCATACTCCTCCGCCGCGCCCCCATAGTAGACATCGCCCAGGTGAATGAGATGTTGCTGCCGTGTCCCGTCCGCCTCCTTCATTTGCTCGGCGATGCGATCGGTCACATCGGTGGCGATAGTGAGGCCGGTCCCCCAGTCCCCGAAGAGGTAGAGGGCGAGCGACTTGTTTGTCGCGGCGACCTTGGCCGGTTGCGGGTTGAAGGATCGCCGCCCACTAAAGAGCGCCCCGAATTTCGATTTGAATCCGTCCAAGGCGTAGAGGGGATCCTCGCCTTCCACAAACTTGCCGCGCAGGCCACGGGTCGGCCCGGTTGTTTGGCGCAAACGCAGCGGCGCCGAGGTCACGTGGCCCGGCGCGTCGGCGTCTCCTTCGCTCAACCCGCGGGAGACCGCGGGCGCCGCCGGCGGCGGGTTTGGCTCCACCAGGCCATGGTCCAGCGCACGCTTCGTCAGCGCCGCCTGGAGATTGCACGTGATGGCGTCCGTGGGGATATACGGACTGCCTTGCGGATGCTGCGTATCCAGTTCGGCTTTGGCCAGCGCATCGTCCAAGGCGGCGATGGCCCGGCCGAGTTGCGGGACGGTAATCCCCAGCGCCTTCATTTTCGCCACCACCGCGGACTCCGCGTTTTGCGCGCGGTCTTGCAGCGCGGCCAGTGAAGCGCGTTCCGCGCGCATTTCGGAAAGGACGACAGAACGGTCGAGGTAATCGGCAATCATAGGAAGGATTGAGGATGGAAGTAAGAGGGAAGCAAAGCGGGATAGTCAACCCTCGGCGGTGCGGAAATTCCCGCAGGGTGGGTCCAGTGGAAATTCCAAATTTCGCCTTTCGCTTTCTCAAAGATGAAATAGTCTCAATTCCGCGATCCTCACTTTTCTTCAACCTCCTCAGTCCTATGGCTCGTATTCTGATTATCGATGACGACCCCGCGATGGTGCAGGTGATTTCCGACATCTGCAAAGAGCGAGGGCACCAGACCATCGCCTACTCCTCGGGGCAAAAAGCGATCGACAATCTCGCGACGCACGGGCCGCAGCTGGTCATCACCGATGTCCGCATGGACAAGGTCGGCGGCATGGAGGTGCTGAAGGAATGCAAGGAGGTCATCCCCTCGACGCCGGTCATCATGATCACAGCCTACAAGCAGCTCGAGGTCGGGATCGAGGCGATGAAAATGGGGGCGTACGACTACATCACGAAGCCGTTCAAGGTCGACGAACTGCAGCTCTCGATCCAGCGCGCGCTCGATTACAATCACGACAAACGCGAGATCCGCAACCTGCGGCAGATCGTGAAGGAGAAGTACCGCTTCGAGAACATCATCGGCACCTCCTCGCGCATGCAGGAGATCTACAATCTCATCGCGAAAGTGGCCGACACGGACTCCACGATTTTGATCCAGGGCGAGAGCGGCACCGGCAAGGAGCTCGTGGCGCGCGCGCTCCATTTCAACAGCAACCGGCAGCATCAGCCCTTCGTCGCGCTCAACTGTTCCGCGCTCCCCGAGAACCTCCTGGAGTCCGAGCTCTTCGGCCACAAGAAGGGCTCCTTTACCGGCGCGGCGCAGGACAAGATCGGGCTCTTTGAGGAAGCGGAGCTCGGCACGATTTTCCTCGATGAGGTGAACTCAATGGCCGTCTCGCTGCAGACGAAATTGCTGCGCGTGTTGCAGGAGCGGCAGATCCGCCGCGTCGGCGACACGAAGAGCGCGCCGATTAACGTGCGCGTCCTCGCCGCGACCAACGAGGGGTTGCAGGAGAAGATCAAGAGCGGCCATTTTCGCGAGGATTTGTACTACCGCCTGGCGGTCATCCCGATCGAGATGCCGGCGCTGCGCGAGCGGCTCGACGACATCCCGCTGCTCGTCAATCACTTCCTGCACAAGAACGCCACGCACACCGGCACCGAGCCGAAGAAGATCGACCCCAAGGCGCTCGACACGCTGCAGCACTACCGCTGGCCCGGCAACGTGCGGGAGCTGGAAAACGCGATCGAGCGCGCCTGCGCCTTGTGCGACGACGGCATCATCCGCCCGCAGGACCTCCCGCCGCAAGTCGTCCGCCACGCCGCCGGCCCGGTCGGCGACTCGAGCACCGGCGGCTTGCCCGTCGGCCAGTCGCTCGACGAATACGTGCGCGAACAGGAGCGGCGCTACATCGACGAGACGATCAAGTTCAACGCCAACTCCCGCGAGCGCGCGGCCAAGATGCTCGGCATCTCGATGGCGACGCTGTACCGGAAGCTGGAAGTGAAGAAGACGGCGGAAGGGCGGAACTGAGCCGGGGAGCTGGCAAGGAGGAGAGCAAACCGGTATGGAGCTCAAGACCGTACTTCGCAGGCTTCTAGATAGCAGCCTCGTGCGGTCTCGCAATTCACCTTCACGGATTTGAAGGAACGAAAGGAACACGCATGTCACGGTTGCCTCCTACCATCCAGACTCTAAAGCGCCTCTTCGCTGTTTCCGGCAATGTGTGCGCGTTCCCAGGATGCGCACAGCGCCTTGTCGACGAGCACGGAAGGGCAACCGTCAACGTCTGCCACATCGAGGCCGCCGAGCAAGGCGGTTCCCGGTTCAATGCACTACAAAGCGATGAAGCCCGCAGAGCTTTTGCAAATCTGGTGTTGTTTTGCCCCACCCACCACGCGCTGACCGATGACGTGAAGGAGTTCCCGGTGGCCAGGCTCAAGCAGATCAAAGCCGACCACGAAAAACTGAGCCATTCCGCGTCCGCGGTGATTCCACCGCAGGAAGTGCTCAAAACGATTCAGGCGAGTGTCGTCGCCGAGCAAATTGCCCAACAAAACATCATCCACGCGCAGGAGGTTCATCTTCACTACGGCGCGAGCCCCGGTCAGGCGAAACCAGATGCCAAGCCTCCGCCGCCAACACTGTCGACACCGACGGGCTTGCCCCGGCCACCCGCCTTCTACGCCGCGCCGGACTACCTCGGCTCGCACAAGTTTGTCGGGCGCGCGCGGGAGTTGGAGGAGCTCGACGATTGGGCCGCGCCGGCCGACCCCACGAATCTCCTCCTCTTCGAAGCCATCGGCGGCAATGGCAAGAGCATGCTCACCTGGGAGTGGACGACGCAGCACGCCCCGGGCGTGCGCACCGGGAAGGACGCGTGGGCCGGGCGCTTCTGGTACTCGTTCTACGAGCGCGGCGCCATCATGGCCGACTTCTGCCGGCGCGCGCTCGCCTATATGACGGGGCGGCCGCTGGAGGACTTCGCGAAAAGGAAAACCGCCGAGCTGAAGGACGAGCTCCTCGCGCTGCTCCACGCCCGGCCCTGGCTGCTCATCCTCGACGGGCTCGAGCGCGTGCTCGTCGCCTACCACCGCATCGATGCCGCCGAGCTCCCCGACGAGGAGGCGAATGCCCCGACGGACCAGATCGTCAACCGCAACCCCTGCGACGCCATCCGCGACGAGGACAACGACCTCCTCCGCGCCCTCGCTGGCGCCGCGCCGTCAAAGATCCTCGTCAGCTCCCGGCTCACCCCGCGCGTGCTGCTGAATCCCTCCGGCCAGCCCATCCCCGGCGCCAGGCGCATCACCCTCCCCGGCCTGCGCCCGCCGGATGCAGAGCAGCTCCTGCGCTCCTGCGGTGTGCGGGAGGATTCCCCGGTCGGCATCGTCGGAGACAGCGCCGCCATCCAGGGCTACCTCACGGCCAACTGCGACAACCACCCGCTCGTCATCGGCATCCTCGGCGGCCTCATCGCCAACTACCGCGAGAACCGCGACAACTTCGACGCCTGGGTGGCCGACCCGCAGGCCGGGGCCGCGCTCGACCTCGCCAGCCTCGACCTCATCCAGCGGCGCAACCACATCCTCCGCGCCGCCCTCAACGCCCTGCCGCCGGAGAGCCAGGCGCTCCTCTCCACCCTCGCGCTGCTTACCGAATCCGTCGACTACGAGACGCTCAAGGCCCTCAATCCCCACCTGCCGCCGGAGCCGGAGGAAGTGGGGAAGCCGGAGCCGCCGGAGGAAGAGTGGCGGTGGATGTGGGGTGAGATGTCTGACGAACAGAAGGCCGAGCGGCAGCAGCAATACGAAGTCGCCCTCGCGCGCTGGCAGGAGTACGAGAAGGCGGTGCAAGCCCGGCTGGTGTCGGCGGAGCTCCGCGAGGCGCCGAGGAAGCTGCAGGCCACCGTCGCCGAGCTGGAGCAGCGCGGCCTGCTGCAATGGGATGGCCGAGAGCGGAAGTACGACCTCCATCCTGTGGTCCGCGGTGTCGCCTCGGGCGGGATGGCGGCGGCGGACCGGGAACGCCACGGCCAGCGCGTGGTCGACCACTTCACCGCGCAGCCCCACCGCCCCTACGAGCAAGCCGAGACGATGGAGGATGTGCAGAGCGGCCTCAACATCGTCCGCACACTCCTTAAGCTCGGCCGCTTCCAGCAGGCGAAGGATGCCTACACGGTCGATTTGGCCAACGCGCTCCTGTTCAATCTCGAAGCCCACGCGGAAATCTTGACGCTACTGCGGCCCTTTTTCCCCGCGGGCTGGGGCGAGTTGCCGAAGGCCGTGACTGCACGCGACGGATCTCTCCTTGCGAATGACGCGGCGATTGCCTTGTGGCGTTGCGGTGAATCGAATGACGCGGTCCTTGCATACGGTGCCGGTCTACGGTTTGACTTGGTGGCGGAAAACTGGCCGGATATGGCGGTTCAGCTCATGAACATTTCCCGCAACCTGATTGGCCAGAATCGACCGGCCAAAGCGCTCCTTGTGGATTCTCTAGCCTTGGAACTCGCCATCGTGAGCGACAACCAGAAAGCC
>DASYIS010000564.1:0-8411 GCA_035997375.1 Chthoniobacteraceae bacterium | reverse complement strand
CTCAACAACCTCGCGGAATTGCTGCAATCCACCAACCGGCTGGCGGAGGCGGAGCCGTTGCTGCGCCGGGCGCTGGAGATTGGTGAAACCAGTCTCGGCTCCGCGCATCCGACAGTCGCGGCCACCCTCAACAACCTCGCGCGCTTGCTGCAGGACAACAAGCGGCCGGCGGAGGCCGAGCCGTTACTGCGCCGGGCGCTGGAGATTGATGAAAGCAGTTTCGGCCCCGAGCATCCCAAAGTCGCGCTCCGCCTCAACAACATCGCGGGCTTGCTGCAAGACACCAACCGGCCGGCGGAGGCCGAGCCGCTGATGCGCCGGGCGCTGGTGATTGATGAAACGAGTTTCGGCTCCGAGCATCCGGAAGTCGCAACCGATCTCAACAACCTCGCGCGCTTGCTGCAAGCCACCAATCGGCCGGCGGAGGCCGAGCCGATACTGCGCCGGGCGCTGGAGATTTTCGTGAAGTTCACCCGCGCCACCGGTCATCCTCATCTCCACCTGCAAACGGTGAGGAACAATTACGCCGGCTTGCTCGGAGCGATGGGACGCAGCCGCGAGGAAATCCGCGCCACACTCCACGAGATGGCGCCCGAGTTCTTTTAGCTACTACGTCCCCTTCTTCACCTTCCCGCCCCAGCTCAGAATCCGCGCCTTCCCGCCCGCCGCCTCCGCCTCGGGGATCTGCCCGTCGCGCACGTAGAAGAGCGAGAGGCTGGACCAGGCGAGCTGGTCGTTCGGGCGCATCTCGACTGTTTTCAGGCCGGCGGCGATCGCCTCGGGGTAACGGCCCAGCTTCATCAGCGCCATGCCGAGCGCGTGCCAGCCGTCGAAGAACTCCGGGTCGAGCTCGGTGCAGCGGCGGTACTTCTCCACCGCCGCCTCCAGCTCGCCGAGGGCGAGGTCGCCGTTGGCGTCGTCGAAGAGTTCCTCGAGCTCGGGCGTCATGGGGCCCGTGGGATCAGCCGCGGGTTTGCACGTTGGCGGCCTTGAGGCGCTCGCGGAGCCAGTCGATGAAGAGCGCGCCGCCCTTCTGGCGCCCGATCTCCTCGGCGACCTTGGCCTTCTCCGTGGCGTAGGCCGCTTCGTCGATCGGCAGCCGCTTGTCGAGGTGAACCAGGAGCCCGCCCGTCGCGGTCGGCACGAACTCGCTCAGCTCGCCCTCTTTCAATTCGGAGGCGCGACCTTTGATGGTGCCGGTCTCGGGCGGCTCCTGCCGGTTCTGGTCGCCGGCGGCGAAGGCGGGCAGCTTCTCGACTTTCACGCCGGCGACTTCCGCCGCCTGCTCGAGCGTCTTGCCCCCCTTGAGCTCCGCGTCGATCTTCGCGCGGACCTCGGCGGCCTTGAGGTTCATCGCTTCCTGCGACCGCTCCTGCTTGAGCTGCTCGGTGAGTTGCCCCTTGGCCTCCTCGAGCGTCAAGGGACGGGCCTCCTCGGTGCCGGAAAGCTGGAGCACGTAGTAGCCGTTCGGCGCGTTGATCACGTCGCTGTTCGGCTCCGCCTTGGTCAGGCGGAAGGCCGCCTCCGCGGCCTGCTCGGTCTTGCCCAGCTCGGCCGGCGGCTCGGCCTCGGCGAAGAGCGGCGTCTCCTCCACCTTGAGCCCGGCCTTGGCCGCGGCCGCGTCGAAATCCGCATCCTTGGCGGTCATGGCGAGGGCGAAGTCTTGCGCCTGCGCGGCCTTCATCTGCATGGCGCGGGCGCGCTCCGGGCCGACGAGCGGCTTTTGCTCGGCCTGCAGCGTGAAGGTGGCGAACTTCACCTTGCGCTTCTCCGGGGTCTTCAAGGAGCCTTTCTTCTCCTCGAAGAGCTTGGCCACGTCCTCATCGGTCACCTTCACGTCGGCCTTGAAGTCCTCGAGCTTGAAGCGGACGAACGAGACTTCGCTCTTCTGGTTGCGCTCGACGTACTGCTCGCGGATCTCGGTCGGCGAAGGCTCGACCGTGGTGGCCAGGAGCACCCGCAGCTTGTTCAGGCGGATCTGGTCGGAAACGAGCATCTCCACGTCCGCCTGCGACAACCCGCGATGCGAGAGGCGGTTGTCGAGGAAGAGCTTGTATTTCGGGTAATCGAAGGCGCCGGTGGTCTGGAAGCGCCGCAGGCCTTTGATCGCCTCCTCCTTCTCGCTCTCCGTGGCCGTGATCCCGAGCGCGTCCGCCTCGTGCCGCAGCACGAACGTGTTCCAGATATAGTTGTCGACCGTGGCATTCGTCACGGGCTGGCCGAACATCGCGCCGAAAGCTTCCTGGCCGGCCAGCGCGAAGAGCAGGTCCGTGAGCTGGAGCTCCGCGCAGACGCCAAAGAGGTTCTCGCCCTTTTGCTTGTCGAGCTGCGTGACCTTGTTCCCGTAGATCCGCGCCACCGCATCGCCTTGGGCGAAGCCGCCGCGCCCCCCCGGCTGCATGTTGAAAAAGACGACGAAGGAGATGATGACGACGATCACCAAAACGGTGAGCAGCGGGCGCTGGAAGCGGCGAATGAAATTTACCATTGGGAAAGCGGAAAAGGGGGTTGCGTTTTTTCTTAGGGACCAATATTCTGGGTTCCCCCGTCAGAGCGCATGACCCTACGTTTCTCCTTTCCTCGCCAGCAACTCCTTTTTGTCGCAACCTGCATCCTCTCGGTGCTGGCGGGCGCCGCGAAGGGGCAGGATGTGCTGATCAAGACCGACGGGAGCCAGCAGCTGGGGAAGATTCTCGGCGCCACGCCGGCGGGCGTGCAGATCCAGATCACGGTCGGCGGCGGCGCCTCGACGCTTACCCAGCCGATGGCGACGATCAAGGAAGCGCGGATGGCGGTGATCCCGCCGGAGTTTGCGCAGGCGCAGAAGGCGTTGGAAGCGAGGAATTACGATGCCGCGCTGGCGGCGCTGAAGGTGGTGGAGAAATTCAAGGGGCTGCCGGCGGATTGGGCGCAGCAGGCGACCGCGCTGGTCGGCGACGTTTACATTGAGAAGGGCGACGTGCCGAAGGCGGAGGCGGCGTTCGCGGAGTTCCAGAAGCTCTATCCCACGAGCGCGCAGGCGGAGCTCGGGCTGGCCAAGCTGGCCGTGGCGAAGAAAGATTTTGCCGCGGCGAAGGCCAAGCTGGAACCGGTGCTCGCCAAGGCGGCCGAGGACAAAAACGTCAACCAGCGGAGCGGATTCGCCTACGGGCAGGCGTACATGCTCATGGGCCAGGTCAAGGAATCGGCCGGCGATTTGCAGGGGGCGCTGGAGTGCTACTTGAAAACCGTGGCCCTTTTCTATTATGACCGCGCTGCCGTGGCGCAAGCACAGCAGAAGGCCGACGCCCTGCGCCAGGCGCATCCCGCCGTTTTCATCCCTTAAACACCAACACCGCACCAACCATCCCTCCTATGCCCAAGAATCGCTTCGCCTCCTACGCTCCGTATCTCTTCGCCGGCGTCGTCCTGCTGTTGCTCGTCAACGGCGTCTCGGCCGCCGAGGAGGGTGCCGCCGCTGCGCCGCCGGCCGAGTCGAAGACGCTCTTCGCGACGATCATGGAAGGCAGCCCCCTGATCAAGGCCGTCTGGGTCGCGATCGTTGCCACCTCGGTCACGATGGTGACTTTCATCGTGCAGGGGATCATCACCCTCCAGAAGGGCAAGCTGGCCCCGGTGCCCCTGGTCGAGTCGCTGAAACAAACCGTCGCGGCGGGCAACTACCAGGAAGCCTGGGAGATTTGCAACGCCAACAAGAACTACCTCGCCAACGTGCTCAAGGCCGCGCTCACCCGCGTCGGCCGCGGTAGCGAGGTGGTGGAGGAGGCGATCATCGAGCACGGCCAGCGCGAAGCCACCCTCCTGCGCACCCGCAATTCCTACCTCTCGGTCATCGGCGTCATCTCGCCCATGATCGGGCTGCTCGGCACCGTCATCGGCATGATCGGCGCCTTCACCGTGCTGGCGGGCTCGGGCATCACCGACCCGCGCGCGCTCTCCGGCAAGATCGGCGAGGTGCTCTACGCCACGGCGAGCGGCCTCTTCATCGCCATCCCGGCGTTCATCTTCTACTACGTCTTCCGCAACATGACCTCCAACGTGGTGGTCCATGCCGACGACGTCGTGCATTCCATCGTTCAGGATATCCCCTACGCGGAGCTCGAGGGCGTGCGGATCGGGGCGAACTTCGACGCCGGCGCCGGCGCGCCTTCCGCGGGCGTCCGCAAAGTCTCGCTCGCGCTGACGACGAATTGCCCGGTGTGCAGCGGCTCCGTCACCGCGGGGGTCAACCCCTGCCCGCACTGCGGAGCGACGCTCGACTGGTCCGCCTAATCGCCAGCCCCCCAAGCCATGTCCAATCCCCACAGCCCAGCCGCCCGGCGCGCCGCGTTGCGCCAGATCCCCGAGGAGGATCCGGAATTCCAGATCGCCCCGATGATCGACATCCTGCTGGTGCTGCTCGTGTTCTTCATGTCGATCTCCTCGACGGAGGTCTTGCAGACCAACGATCACGTCTCGCTGCCGGTCGCCAAGGACGCCAAGGAGAAGGACAAGAAGGGGGACGCGGCCAAGGGGCAGAAGATCATCAACGTCCTCTGGGATCCGTTGCGCAACGGCGGCGCGATCGACATGGACGAGCGAACCTACGGCCTGCCGTCGGACCTCATCCCCGAGCTCAGCCGCGCGCTCACGGTCAGCCCGAACGCCCGCATCCTCGTCCGGGCGGACAAACAGGTCCGTTACGAGTACATGAAACAGCTCTTGAAAGCGATCGGGCAGGCGGGAGGAAGCAACCTGACTTTCTCCGTCGTCGACAAAGAGAAGCCGAAATAACCTCAGTTTTTACCTTATTATTTTATGGGCGGATCAGTAAGCTCAGAAGATGGCGACATGGGATTTCAGATTGCCCCCATGGTCGATGTCGTGTTCGTGCTCCTTCTCTTTTTCATGGCGAGCGCCGGCTCCCAGATCACGGAGCGAGAGCTGTCGATCAACCTGCCCGCGGGCAAATCCTCCGGCGGCGGCGCCATTACGACGCCGATCATCATCGAGATCAGCCCGGACGGGACGGTCTCAATGAACAGCACGGTGTACGGCCTGCCGGCGAACAAGAACCTCGTCGAGCTCAAGGAATGGCTCCGGACGACGCTCGGCGATTACGGCGGGGAAGACCCCGTCATCATCCGCCCCTCGCCCGACACCCTCCAGGAGCGGATCATCGATGTGCTCAACGCCTGCGCGGCGGGCAAAGTGAAGAACCTCACGTTCAGCTAGCCTCCAGACCCTCTCAAATCCCATGGCTGCATCCGTTCACTCCGAAGATGGCGACCTGGGATTCCAGATCGCCCCGATGGTCGATGTGGTGTTCGTGCTGCTGCTCTTCTTTATGGCGGTCGTGGGGGTGAAAGAGTTGATGCTGCCCGCCATTATTTCCAGTCCCGGCGCGGGCGCGCCGACCGTCATCCGCATCGACATCACCGAAGCCGGCGTGATCTCCGCGAATGACACCGTGTGCGGGGACGAGACGAACCACGCCGTGCCGGAGCTGCGGAGCTGGCTGAAAACCGCGATGAGCGTCGGTGCTGCCGATCCCGTCGTCATCCACCCCGCCCCCGGCACGCGCCAGGAGCGGATCATCGATGTGCTGAACGCCTGCGCCGCGGAGAACGTGAAGGGCGTGTCGTTCAACTAGCAGGGAAGGGCAGCGCCCTTGAGATCCCTGCGCTGCACTGCGTGGCGCGTGAATAAAAGCCCGCGTGTTGGAGGGTGCCGCGCCGTCGGCACCGAGGACGGACACCGTCCGTCCCCCGCGGGGCCCGCGCAGGGCGTGTCCGCCCTTGGTGCGGACGGCGCGGCACCCTCCAGCACGCTGGGTAAAGGAGAAGCGTGGACGAAGGCGCACGCGTGGGGCGCCACCGCGGACGAAATTCGCGTTCGACCCGGCATAACGGGTCTAGACCCCTCCGGCTTCCACGCTCTCCCCTGCCCCGCGGGCGGGCTCGCGCCAAAGCAGCTTCATCGCGAGCACGCCGAGCCACGGGGTGAGGCCGGCGACGGCGAGGACGTCGAAAGAACCCGTGCGGTCGATAATGTAACCGAAGAGGCTGTGGATGGGCGACGTGAGGGACCAGACCCACAGCGCCAGGAGGCCCGTGATCCGGCCGATGTGCGTGGAAGTGAGCTCCTGCGTGAAGCTGTAATAACACGGGTAGAGCGCCAGGGCGCCGGCGCCGATGAGCAGCAGGGTGCACAGCAACGGCCAACCGTGGCCGAGCTTGGGAATGAAGACGCTGAGTGAGGTGAGCAGACACGCGCCGACAAACACGGTGCGCCGCGCGTCGTGAGCGGGCGAGCCACGGCGGACGAGCCACGCCGCGGCCGCGCCGGCGAGCAGACAGCCCAAGTCCGTCGCGATGAAGTAGACGGAGTTGAAATTGAGCGCCGCGGCTTCTCCGTAGCGGCGCCCGATCTGCAGAAAGGGCGTCAGCCAGACGCGAAAAATATGCCACGGCACCTGAATCCCCATGACGAGCAGCGCGAGCGCCCAAAAGCGGCCGCCCCGGAGAATGGCCCAGAGTTCCTTCGTGTCGGTTTTCAAGGGCGGCGCGGCCTGGCTCTGGAGATCGCGCGGCCGCAGGGAAATGAACCACAGCGCGGCCCAGAGGAGACCGACGACGCCGATGGCCAGGAACCCCGTGCGCCACGAGCCGCCCGGCTGCGCCAGGATGTACTTCATGATTTGCGGCGTGATGATCGCGCCGATCGAGGCGCCGCTTTGCAAGATGCTGTTGCCCATCGTGCGATCCTTCTCGCTCAGCACGGCGTACGTCGTTTTCAACGCGCAGGGCCAGTGCCCCGCCTCGAAAAAACCGAGCAGCGTGCGGCAGAGCAGCAGCCCCGCATACCCCTCGGTCAAACCCGTCGCGAAGCCGACCACCGACCACGCGGCGAGGATCGCGGGGTAGAGCAGATAAACGCGCACGCGGTCGGCGAGGAAGCCGAAGAAGAGCGCCCCGATGCCGAAGGCCCAGCCGAAGGCGACCTCGATATTGCCGTACTGTTGCTTGCTCAGCCCGAATTCATCGATCACGCGCCCCGACGCATTCGCCAGCGTCATGCGGTCCATGTAATTGATGGTCGTCGCCAGCAGCAGCAGGCCGGCGATCCACCAGCGCCAAGTCTGCGAGCGCACGGGAGGAACGGTCATAGGAGGGGGGCTGCGAATGACGAACCGGCCGCATTTGCTTGATCGTCATCCGTCATTCGTCATTCGTCATTCGTCATTCGTCATTCGTCATTCGTCATTCGTCATTCGTCATTCGTGCCTCAGCCTTCCCAACTCGCGCCGTCCCACGCGATGACGCGTTCGATCATCGCCACCGCGCCGCGCGCAAAGGCCTCGAACAGCGCCTCGCCCTTCTCCGCCGTCGCCTCGCGCGGGTCGCCGACGTGGCCGTGCTCGCTCCGGTCGCGCATCGTCCAGGCGCGCACCGCCGGCTCGAAGGCGTTGCCCGGCTCCTGCGCTGGCACTGCACGGTGGTCCTTCACCAGCTGCGGCGCGAGGCGCAGGACCATCGACGTTTCCCACTCGCACGCATGGCGCATGCTCGTCTGCTTCAGGTCGGGATGCGATTTATGCGCGTCCGGATCGAGGTTCCAATAGGTCGCGAAGAGCAGGAGCAGATCGCGCCGCTCGCGATGGCGCTGCCGAATCTCGAAGGTCGCCTGTTTCCCCGGCACGTCGTTCCCCCCATGCCCGTTGAGAATGACGAGGCGCTGGAATCCATGCGCGATGAAGTTTTCCAGCAACCCGCAGAGCAGATCGAGATAGACGCGCGGCTCCGCCGAGAGCGTGCCGGGAAAGTCCATGTGATGATGCGAATTTCCCAGCCACTGGAGCGGCGCAAAGAGCGCCCGCTCACCGAGCCGCTCCTCCGCCCGCCGCGCGATTTCGCCGAGCAGCATGGAGTCGGTAAAGAGCGGCATGTGCCGCCCGTGCTGCTCCAGCGCGGCCACGGGGAAGATGACCGGCGTCGCTTTGTTCAGGGCGGCCACGTCGGGCCAAGTGAGATTTTGGAGGAGCATGGGGGAATGCGGAGCCTGAAGGCGTAGAGAGAAGCGGCGCGCGATTCAAGCTCGCCGGCGCCGCGCGGCGCCGGTCGCAGCAGGGAGCAGCGCGAAGCGCCCCAAAAACATTTGTAGAGTGCGGCTCTCCTCCGAGCCTCAGCGAGCGAGGGTGCCGCCTCCAATTCCTTGAGCATCGCCCGCGCGACCAACGTTCAAGTGAAGCGGAGGCTGCGCATTTATAGGACGCTGCTGCGACTGGAGACGCTCAAGGAAATGGAGGCGGCACCTGTTCGCTTTCCGCGAACAGAGAGCCGCCTCCTCAGAAACAAACCAGGTTTTACACGGCTTGGAGTGGGGTGAGTGGAAAGCCGAGTTGGGTGGCTTGGGCACGCAGCCGCTGCTCG
>DASYIS010000563.1:0-22558 GCA_035997375.1 Chthoniobacteraceae bacterium | reverse complement strand
GAGTGGAAGGAATTCCTCAACCAGGATTTCGCCGAGGTGAAGAAGCGGATGCACACGCCGCTGATTTTCGACGGCCGCAACCTCTTCAACCCCTCGATGATGCGCGAGATGGGGTTCACCTACGAAGGCGTCGGCCGCGCCCCCGCGCCGAAGGGGTGAGCGTGAGAGGGTCCGACCATCGGCCGCAGGCCGGGTCCGGGGAGCATACGCGCCCTCGCGTGTGCTGGCCGGCGCCCTCGCCGGCCAGGCGGCGCTCCGCACGCGCCAAGGGCTGGAAAACGCGATTTGCGTCCGCATACCCTCACTCGAGGAGCGGCAGCCGGCGTGCGCCCGACGATTCGGCGAGGGCGCCGAATCGAGCACGCGAGGGCGCGTACGCTCCCCGGGCCGTCGCGTTACACGCTCTCGCCACCGCATGAGCGCCTCCCCCCGCCAGGCCGCGCTCCACGCGTTGCAGGAGTGGGAGAAAGGCAAGGCCTTCTCCGACGAAATCCTCCACACGCTCTTCGCCCGGCAGCGGCTCCGCGCGGCGGATCGCGGGTTCGTCCGCGAGACGTTCTTTGGCGTGCTGCGCAACCTGAGCGCGCTCGATTTTCTCATCGCCCAGCTCCGTCCGGAGGGCGCGCTCGACGGTCGGACACGCGATGTCCTACGGCTCGGCCTTTACCAGCTCTTTCATCTCCGCGTCGCCCCGCACGCCGCCGTGCATGAGACGGTCGAGCTCGGCGGAAAAGCGCGCGGATTGATCAACGCCATCCTCCGCCGCGCGCTCCGCGAGAAATCCGCGCTGGAGCGGCGGCTCGCGGAGGCGCCGCTCGAGATCCAGGCGTCGCATCCCGAGTTCCTGCTCGCCCGCTGGCGCGCGCACTACGGCGAAGAGGCAACGCGGGCGCTCTGCGCGTGGGACAATCGGCCGGCCGAAGTCTTCGCGCGCGCCAACGGCCTCAAGGTCACCGTGGGCGAATTGCTTCGCAGCTCGCCCGACGCGGAGCGCGTGTCCGAGCATCCGCGCATGCTCCGCGTCAGCCGGCTGCCTTCCGCCTGGCTCGCGCAGGGCCTCTGCTACGTCCAGGACCCGAGCACCCTTCTCGCCTGCGAGCTGCTCGATCCGCAGCCCGGCGAGACCATCCTCGATGCCTGCGCCGCACCGGGTGGCAAGACGACGTACCTCGCCGAGTTGATGCAAAACGAAGGCCGCCTCGTCGCCTGCGACCTCTACGAGAGCCGCGTGGAGCGCCTGCGCGAAAACCTCCTCCGCCTCGGCGTCACGAACGCCGAACCGCTCGTCCACGACACCATGCAAATGGGCGGCCCGTTCCGGCCGGCGACCTTCGACCGCGTCCTCATCGACGCGCCCTGTTCCAACACCGGCGTCCTCCGCCGCCGCGTCGACGTCCGTTGGCGGCTGACCGAGGAGGACTTCATCCGCATGCCGATCCAGCAGCTCGCCCTCCTCCGCCGCGCCGCGCAGGTGGTCAAGCCCGGCGGCGCCATCGTCTACTCGACCTGCAGCATCGAGCCCGAGGAAAACGACCGGGTCGTCGAGCAGGCCCTCGCGCAAATCCCCGCGCTGCGGCTGGTCGAAGTCCGCCGCAAAATGCCGCACGTGGATGGCGTCGACGGGGCATTCGCAGCGAAGTTCGTGTTGGCAGGCCCTCCCGACTAAGCTACTTTCGGGTGATGCCGGCAGCGCTTCCAGAAATTGACGAGCCTGCGCCTGATTTGGCCGAACTCCTGCGCCCGGACTTAATCGAGGAAGGCATGCTTCCAGAAATGCGCGTAGTCTACAGCGGGATTTCGTGGGACCGCTATCTCGCCATTGACAAGGCGCTCGGCGATGATCGGTCCAGCCCTCGTCTCTACTATCTCAATGGAGAACTCGAATTTGTGACGGTCTCACAGGACCACGACCGTATCCTGCGCGTGCCCGATTTGGCGGAACTCCTGCGCCCCGACTTACTTGAGGACGGCTTGCTGCCAGAAATGCGCGTGGTCTACAGCGGGATTTCGTGGCAGCGCTATCTCGCCATCGACCAGGCGCTCGGAGAAGATCGATCCAGCCCCCGTCTCTACTACCTCAATGGAGAACTTGAAATTGTGACGGTCTCGAATGACCACGAATACATCCTGAGGGTGGTCTCCTTTTGGGTGGACGAATACTTCACCCGCGAAGGCATCCACGTCCAACCGCGTGGACACACGACCATGCGCCTGAAAGAGGCAGGCGCGGAGCCGGACGACGCATGGTGTCTCAGCAACTTTGAGGGCTTTCCTGATTTCGTATTTGAAGTGGCTTTGACTTCGGGTGGCGTGCGTAAGCTCGACGTATACCAGCGCCTTGGTATCCCCGAGGTTTGGATTTGGCGAAGAGGCCAACTATTATTTTACCGGCTCCGACCGGACGAGTCGGGCTATGACCGCTGCGACTCCAGCCAATTCGTCCCGAATCTCGACTTGGCGCTCCTCTACCGCTGCGTCGCAATGAAAGATTGGCCTGCCGCGCGCCGCAGTGTGCGCGAGGGCTTGGGAACGTAGTCGACGAATGAAACGGCGACCTCACGGACATCAGTGTCCAAAGTTTCCGGCCCATGTTCTTCAAAACGAGGCGTCACCTTGTCACCTTGTCACTCCGTCGCTCCCCGTGCATACTTCCCATCCTCCACCATGAAAATGCCCCCCTCCCACTCCTCCCCCGTCACGCGCCGCCATTTCCTGAAGACCGGCGCCATCCTCACCGCCGGCATCGCCTCGCTCTCCCGCGCCGCGCGCGCGGCGACGAATAAGAACGGCAAACTGCAGATCTTCCAGATCGGCGTCGGCGGCATCGGCGGCACACAGCGCAACGGGCTGAAGGGGCACGAGGGCTCGACGTTCGTCGGCTTCTGCGATGTCGAGCGCCATGAGCTGGACATGATCAACCTCACCTTCCCGGATGCTTGGCGCCTGCAGGATTACCGCGAGGCGTTTGCCAACAAGGCGGACCAGTTCGACGCCGTCATCGTGGACGTGCCGGATTTCCATCACGCGCCGATGATGCTGACGGCGATGAAGCACAAGAAGCACATCTACGGCCAGAAGCCGCTCGTGCATCAGCTCGACGAGCTGCGCATGATCCGCGAGGGCCTCGCGGCGAATCCCGAACTCGTCACGCAGATGGGCAACCAGCGCGCCTGCAAAGAGGGCCGCATGCAGTCGGTCGAGATCCTGAAGAGCAACCAGCTCGGCAAGCCGGTCGAGGCGTACATCTGGACTGGCGGAGTCGAGAAGGGCCACTACTTCTCCGATCCATGGAGCGCGTACACGCCGGCGCAGGAGATTCCCGAATCGCTGAACTGGGACCTCTGGAACGGGCCGCTGACCGAGCAGCTCCCGTACAGCACCGATCTGGCGCCGCGCCGCTGGCGCGCTTACTGGGCCACCGGCGGTGGCCAGCTGGCCGACTGGGGTTGCCATCTCATCGACCTGCTTTATTTCGCGTACGATCTCCCGTCGCCGGAGGCCGTGCAGACCGACACGATCAAACCCTCGACCACCGGACACACGGCGCACAACCAAAGCGTGATTACGTATCCTGGTGGTGGAAAGTTCGCGCGCGACAAGTTCGTGCTCCACTACAACGACAGCGCCGTCCAGCCGTCGTTTGCGGCGCTCAATCTTCCGCCGATGAAGGTCGGCGCGAACCACACCATGGTCGTCTGCGAAAACGGGACGCTCCTGCTCGCGGCCGATGGCAAGATCACGATCTTCCGCAAGGGCAAGGTCGTCGAGGACGAGCCGCTCCCGAAAGTCGAGCCGCGCGACCACTGGAAGGATTGGGCGGACAACTGCCTCGGCGCGAAGAAGCCGCTCTGGACGCCGCTTACCATCGGCTGGCGCATCACCGAGCCGGCGTTGCTGGCGGTGAAGGCCACGCGTTATCCCGGCGAAGAACTGCTCTGGGACAGCAAGACCTGCCGGTTCAAGAACCACGACAAGGCGAACAAGGAGATCATCCAGCGCGCCTACCGCCCGGGCTTCGAGCCGCCGCAGTTGACCTGAGGCGGCCGCGCGGAGCGCGCTTTGGCCTGAGGTGTAGAGGCGGCTTCGCCGCGTGTCACAGCGCCGTGTGCTGCGGCTGCGCGCCTTCGGGCAGCGGCTGCACGTCGACACCCGCCTTGGGCAGCGTCCCTGCCAATTCCTGCCGCCAGTGCGCCACGTCGCCGGCCGGGCCGTAGCAGTAGATCATCCGCAGCGGCGTGTCGCCGAGGTTCGTGAGCTGATGAAACACGCCGGACGGAATGTAAACCGCCTGGCCGCCGGTGACGACCTGGCGCTCTTCGCCGAGGCACATTTCACCGGTCCCCTCGACGATGAAATAGACCTCCTCCTGCTCCTGGTTATGCCACGGTACCTGCCCGCCTTGCGGATCGAGCGTGACATTGCCGAGGGCGAAGTTCGTCGCCTGGATGGGCGCGATGCCGCCGACGAGATTCTGGGTGAGGCGGCGCGCGGGGTAACGCCGGCCGGGGAGTTGTGCGAGGTCGCTGAGGATCATGGGAGAGGGAACCAGTAATCAGTAAGCAGTGGAACAGTAATCAGTTCTGAACTTCGCGGAGAAGCGCACGGCGGGAACTTATCAGTAATCAGACTCTCAATGCGAGAAGGGCGCATTGCCGCTTACTGATTACTGCCCACTGATTACTGATTGATTACTTCCGAACCCCGGAATCCCCAGCGCGCCGGCCATCCGCCGCGGCCGTTCCATCGCCTCACGAATGCGCGCGGGCTCGTCGGGGCCGCGGCGGTCGCGGCATTGCGGGTGGGTCTCGGGCGCGGTGAGCAGGCCGAGGAGATGCAGCGCGTGGGCGGTGCTGTGTTTGTAGGCGGCGGCGCTGCCGCGCTCGTCGAGGCGGAAGATCACGTCCTCGAAGGATTGGATCGCCTCGAAGAGTTTGTAGACGCGCGTGTCGAAGCCGCCGGCGGGGTCGGCCTGCCACATCGCGACCGCGGCGCAGAGCAGCGGAGCGGCGGAGGCGCCCGCGCCGACGAGCAGCGGCAGGCCGAGCCGGATCGCCGTCGACAGGCCGAAATCGTCGCCGCTGTGCGGCGTGAAATCCGCGCCGAGATCGCGCGCGAGCGCGGCCCAGTAGAGGAAATGCGGCTCGGTGAGCGTGCTCACTTTGCCGCCGATGAACTTCGGATGCCCGGCGAGCTCGCGCAGCAGCCACGGCTCGAACGGCGTGGCCCAGGGGACGAACGCCGGCTCCAGCGCGTGGACCAGCGCGGGCCGCACGACGTGCTCGGCAATCTCGAAATACGCGTCGCGCCGGCGCTCGGGGCCGAGCGCCGCGAGGTGGCGCGACGTCATCAGCATCACCTCGCAATTCTCGTGCACCTGCGCCAGGTCGAGCAGCGGATGATAACGCGCCGCTTGGAAGCCCGCGTCTCCTTCCGCGCCGCGGGCCGTCACGCCGGC
This sequence comes from Chthoniobacteraceae bacterium, assembly GCA_035997375.1. Lineage (GTDB taxonomy): Bacteria > Verrucomicrobiota > Verrucomicrobiia > Chthoniobacterales > Chthoniobacteraceae > DASYIS01. Next base: position 17,103 of record DASYIS010000563.1, on the reverse strand, counting down.
GATGAAACGCTGCCCGGGAAACGCCTCGCGAAACCGCCGCAGCACCTCCGCGTAGAGCGCGTCGTCCAGATCGAAGATGTAGCCGGTGTCGGCATTGAGCACGAAGACGATCTCGATGCCGAAGTGTGCCGCGCCCGCGCGCATCCATTCGATGCAGCGGACGAAGCCCTCCCAGTCCGGCTCGCCGTCCGCGAAGGGCAACAGCGCCGCCACGCAAAGCCGCGGGCGCGCCGCGTGATCGACCAGCGCCTCTTCGCCGATGCGCGCCCATTTCGTATTCGCCCAAGGCGTGTCGGGGCGGAGGTCGGCGGGGTCGGTGATCGGGTGCATGAAAGAAGAGGGGTCTTGAACCACGGATTTCGCGGATCACACGGATATTTCCTTATCCGTGTCATCCGTGCAATCCGTGGTCTTTCCCTGTTTTCACACGGCTGCGCGGATCGGTTTCCGGGAAACTTTAACATTCTCAATTGTCACCGGCCAACGCGCCCGCTAGTCGTCTCCGGCTTCTTCCCCCTTGAAATCAAAACATCTCATCTATCTCGCTCTGCTGGCGGCCGCTTCTGCCCGGGGTGCCTACCCCGAGGCGCCGCCGGCCGGCGTCGAGCACCCCGTTCGGCTCGAGCTGTCACCCTTGTCGCCGAGCGTGACGGACATTCCGCTGCCGACGCCGCAGAACACCTTCGTCAGCGAGTTGGAAGGGCTTTCCGGACGAGCGCCGAATTTCTTCGTCTCCGGCACCGGCCGCCACTCGTTCGGCGACGTCTACTCGGTGCGCGGGCTGACGAATGGACGCCTGTTCACCGACCCGTCTGTCGGATTGTATGTGGACGGGGTGCCGGTGGGGGGCGGCGCATTCACGTATGCGGAGCCGCTCTATGCGATCGATCACGTCGATCTTCTCCACGGCCCGCAGGCGACGCTCTTCGGGCTGAATGCGGAAGGGGGCCTGCTGGAGATCCACACGCGGCACGCCGACCCGCAGGCGTGGCACGGCGAGCTCAGCGGACTCTATGGCGACTTCCGCACGATCGAGCATCGACTCTGGGTCGGCGGCCCGTTGATCAAGGACAAGCTTACGCTGGAGATCTCGGGTTTCGAGGCGACGTCCCAAGGTTTCATCGACAATACTTTCCTCGGTGGCCGACGGGACGATCGCGAGACACTCGCCAACCGGGCGGTGCTCACGTGGACTCCGACGAAGGAATGGGAAATCACCGCCGGCTACGAAGGCTCGCGTGCGCGCGACGGGAGCTCGCGTTTCACCCGCCTGGCGAGCGATCCCTTCCAAGTGCGCTCGGACGAGGAGGGCTCGCTGCGGCTCAACCAAACACGGGAATGGCTGACGATCGGCCGCAAGTTCGACACTTGGGAAATCCGCTCCGTCACGGCGCATCGCTCCTGGGAGGTGGATCCCGTGGTCCAGGATCTCGACCGCTCGCCGAACCGCGTGACGCCCTTCCAGGTCGAGTTTCCCGAGACCGCAGGCATCGCTTTTCTCGATGCGCTGCCGACGAACGGCGCGGTCTCCACCCTCAGCCTGCACGACGAGGTCTGGTCGCAGGAGTTTCGCGTGCAGTCGAGGGCCGCCGCCGGCGCGCCATGGTGGAAGGCCGGTCTCTTTTTCCAGCACGAGCGGACCACTGGTGAGCGCGACCTCACCCGCGGCGAGTCGGTCTTCGAGTCGCAGATCATCCCCCTGCCGGCCACCTTCTCTGTCCTTCCTGTTTTTATTCAGCAGCCGCTCGGCTTTCGCCCTCCGCCCGTCATTCTTCAGTTGCCGAACTTCGCCTTTCGCGACTTCGTGCGCAATGATCCCCTGACGGATCACACCCATTTCGAGCTGCACGAGGAATCGTGGGCGGGGTACCTCAGCGCGGGCCACCACTGGGGCGCGCTCGAGGTGGCCGGCGGGGTGCGGACGACGTACACGCGCAAGACGCTGGAGCGCGACGGCTATACGAGCTCCGTCAACTTCAACGCCGCCGCCCTCTCGTTCAATGAAGCGTTGCTCGCAGCCAACGCCGCTTCGCTTCGGCTGCCCCCGGGCGCCGGGCCTGGCGCGCCCATCGATCTACTCTCTTCCGGGGGCCACCTCAAGACACCCCACCGCTTCTCGGCCGAGGACGACGACGTGAATTTCACGCCGTCGCTCGGGCTCACCTACGATCTGCCCAAACACCTCCAGCTCTTCGCCCGCAGCAGCTACATCGTAAAGCCCGGCGGCTTCAATCCGCTGACGACGAGCGTGGCGCTTTCGCAATACGGCCGCGAGGAGATCTGGGCGAACGAGGCCGGCCTGCGCGGCGAGGCGTGCCAGGGCCGGCTGCAAGCGCAGCTCACCGGCTACCTGAATCGGATCGAGGATTATCAACTCGACGCGGGAGGCCGCAATTTCACGGTGCTAAACGCCGGCCGCGCGCGGGCCATGGGCCTGGAACTGGAGGCCGCGTGGCAACTGATGCCGGGGCTCGCCTTGAGCGGGAGTGTGGGATGGAACGACACGGAGCTCACCCAGGCGCATCCGGACCACCAGGCGCCGTACGTCCCGCGCTACACCGCGCTGGTCGCGCTCGATTACCGCCATCGCTGCGGCATCGGCGGCCGGCTGGAGTTCAAGGCGCTCGGCGACACCGAGTACTCCACGACCAATCTCGACGCCGCCCGCCAGGGAGCCTACGGCGAGACGAATGCGCGCCTCGGGTACGAGGGAAGCCACTACGGGATCTATCTTTTCGGACGCAACTTGACCGACACCAAGCGTTACACGCAGAAGGACGCCACCCTCGGCGGATCGACCGGCGAGCCGCGCATCCTCGGGGTCATGGCGGCGCTGAAATTCTGAGCTGTGGCTTTGCTCCGTCTAGTTTTTCCGTGAGGATCTCCGTGGCGCGATGCAAAAGCTCCGGTTGTAGCCACGGCCCTGTGGGCCGTCTGCGCGTGGCCAACGCGACGCGGTCCGCACTACACTCGGCCCGCCGCGTGCCTGGCACGACCAAACGGCCCACAGGGCCGTGGCTACAACCGGAGGCGGCTTCGTCCCGGATCCTCCGCAGACCTCGTTCCCCGCTTCGCTTGTCCACGGAAAACATGAAACGGAATCTCGCCAAAAGATGCAATGACTACCAACCATGCGAGTCGGACGCCAATTTCCTCACAATCGCTGAAGGATTTTGCCCTCGCGGTGCGTATGGATGTCATGCGCGTTTTGCTCGTCCTTCTCCTCCTGAGCCAAATTTGTTCGGCGAAGACAAAGCGGACCTCCAAGCCGAAACCACGCGGCACGCTTCAGTTCATCTACTACGTCGAGGATCCCGATGGAAGACTCGCGCGGGAGGCGGCGCGAATTCACAACTACACCGCGCTGCGCGCCTGGCTGGATGACCCGGCCCACGCCCCCGCGGCCTGGCAGAAGGAAGTGCGCGTCGATCTGAATGGCGACGGCCGTCCTGAGGTTTTCCTGCTGATTTACGAACACGGCCACTTTGCGGACTACTCGATGTTCACGCAGGTTCGCGGCCAATGGCGCTACATCGGAGGGGCGAGCTACGGTGGGGAAGCGCCGGCGCGCCTCGCCCGTGCGCGCGGGCGCTGGCACGATTTTTCCCTCGATATCACAGGATCCCGCAACCGGCTCGTCCGCCACTATTACCAGTGGGATCCCGGCGCGCAGGAGTACGAAGAATCCTACGAGATCACCATTCGGCCCATGGAGCGGATGGGGGACGAACCCTAGCCGATCGAGCCCTTACCGTTCCGCCTGCACCTTCAGCTTCGCAAAATCCGAAACCGCGCGCATGCCGGCCTTGATATTGTGATCTGGGTTCTCGATCAGTACTTTGATCCGGAATTGCCCGCTGCTCTCGTCGATGCGCGGATCGATCAATTTGATCTTTCCCGTGAATTGCACGTCGTTCAAGACCGGCACCTTGAGGGTGATCGGCTGCTCCTGCTTGAGCACCGACAGCAGCTTCGGCTCGAGGTAGAACTGCACGTATACCTGGTCGATGTTCACGACGTCGACGCCGCCGGCGTCCCTGTATGACTTGGTCGGGAAGACGAGGCCTTGCGTATCTTCCGCGCGGAGCGGCGCGAGGCTGAGCAGGAACAATACGGAGAGGCAATGGAGGAGACACATGGAGAAGAACTTCGGTGACTGTTTACTGCCCACGGTTTACTGATCACTTCCGCCTTAGCGTTCCGCCTGCAGTTTCCGCTTCGTAAAATCCGACAGCGCGCGCATGCCGGCCTTGATCTTGTGATCCGGGTTTTCGATCAGGACCTTGATTTGGAAAAGGCCGCTGCTCGCTTCGATGCGGGGATCGATGAAATTGATTTTGCCGGTGAATTGCGCGTCGTTCATCACCGGAACCCGGATGGTCACCGGTTCCTGTTCCTTGAGGACCATGATCAGCTTCGGGTCGACATAGAACCGGACGTAGACTTGATCGAAGTTGACGATGTCCACGAGCTTTTCCCCGCGATCGACCGACTCGCCGGCCTCCTTGTATTTCTTCACGATGACGCCGGAGAGCGGCGCGCGGACGGTCTTCTCCTTGAGCTGCTCCTCCGCGAGCTGGAGCTGGATCTTCGCCCGCTGCCACTCCGTATCCGCCTTCAGGAACATCTCCTTGCTCCCCATCTTTTGGTCGAAAAGCGACTTGGCGCCTTTATAGGCAAACTCCGTCGCCTCGACCACCCGCTCGTATTCCTTGACCGTGAGTTTTTCCTTGGCATTCCGCAACTGGACAAGCACCTGCCCCTCCGTGACTTGATTCCCCTCCTCCACGTTGATCGCGTCGATCACCTCCTGCACGACGACGGGCGAGGAGATGCTGACGGTTTTGATCGGGAAGATGAGACCCTGGGTCTCTTCCGCACGAAGCGGAGCGAGGCCGAGGGCGAGGAGGGCGAGCAGAGTGGAGAGTGAACGCATAACGAAAAGGGGTTAGCTGATGAGCTTCAGGCGGAGCCAGTCGACGAGCGTCTTGAAGGACCACCAGGCCATCGGCTCACGGCCCAGCGTCACCTTCGCGCGCCCGGTCAGGCCGGAGCGGAGATCCGAGCGCAAATCGTCGGGGACCTGAATGTTCTGAAGGGTGATGATGAAGACGTTCTCCTTCTCCTTGGGGTAAGCCATCGCGCTGATCTGGTCCCGCGCCTTGAGCTCGCCGTGCAGCTTGTACGAGCTCTGGCTGTAGAGAATGTACTCGATCGGCAGCGCTTCGTTGGGGTGCCGGGCCAGCTTGCGCTCGATCTTGCCGATCTGTTTCTCGCTGACGTCGACCAGGAGGTCCCAGGTGTCGGGCGCCGCGACTTCCGCGAACATCGTGCCGACCTGGATGAACTCGCCCGTGTGCAGCTCGAGATCCTTGGTCTGCACCACGCCGTCGATCTGGGTGCGCAGCGTGGCGGACTCGATGTCCTTTTTCAGGCTGGCCTCGCGCTTTTCCGAGACATCGGCCTGGAGCAGGACGACCCGGGCCTCGGCCTCGTTGTTCTGGCCGCGCAGGCGGTCCGCCTCGGCGATGAGCCGCTTGCGTTCCTGCTCCGCCGAGTCGCGCTCCAGCTCGAGCCGGCTCGTGTCGAGCTGCGCGATCATTTGGCCCGGTTGCTTCTTGCCGTCCGCATCCACGTACGGCCCGCGCACGGGCTGCCCCTCGTGCACATAGACCTTTTGCACGACCCCGGAAATCTGCGGCACGATGGCCGCGCGCACGTGCGGGGTGACGGAGCAGCCGCCGTCGACCGCATTGCTCTTGGGATAAATCGCGGCGAGCAAGAGCACGACGCCGAGGGCGACGAGCCGGAAAATCACGCGGTGACGCTTGCGCCCGGTCAGCGCGTACCGCGCATCGCGCATCCGCCGGGTCACCGCGAGGAACGGGATGGAGTGGTAATCCTGCGCCGCGATGAGCGACTTGCCCGTGTGCAGCGCGAGCCACTCGGTCAGCCGCTGGGCGCCGCTGGCTTCCTTGCCGGCGGCGGCGGCATCGAAGAAACCTTCCGTGGTGCTCTCGGCGAAAAACGCGCCGACCAGCTCCTGCTCCGAGTCGAACATCGGCGCGATCGCGGCGGAGACGACGTGCGAGTGCTCGAAATACGCGAGGTCGATCTCATCGGTGCGCCGCACGGGTTCCAACACGGGGATCCCGTCGTCGGGGGCCTTCCCGCCGTTCGAGCCGTTGTAAGACTCGGCGCGCGCGAGCAGTTCCTTCTTGCTCAGCACGAGCAGCTCGTGGCGGACGAGGAGCGCGCCGGTCTTCGGGTCGACGTCCTGTTTCTTGAAGGCGCCCGGCTGCGCGTGGATGCCGACGAACGCGGCCATCGCTTTCACCATCGAGCTCTTTTTCTCCACGATCTCCTGGCCGGAGATGGCCTGCACGAACCATTGGTCGCCGCGGAGCGTCAGCACCGAGCAGCGCTCGCAGCCGATGAGATCGCGCCCGTAATTCGCCGCCAGGCGGGAGACCTCGAGCGGATCGAGCGAGCCGGCGACGTCGCTCGAGAACTTGAGCACCTGCTGCAGGCGCTGGTTCTCCATCACGAGATTGCCCGTCCGCCGCGATTGCAGGTGCTGCTCCACGTGCGAGCAGAGCGAGGTGAGAAAGGTGACGAATTCCTGGTAGTTCGCCGGGATGACGTACGGCTGCAGCCACATCTGGAGCACGCCGACGATCTGCTCCTTCAGCAGCAGCGGGATGTGGAAAAACGGGAACGGTGTGCGGTTGCCGGCGAGGGCGACCTCTTTGCCCTGCATCTGCGCGATCTGCGCCTCCAGCGAGCCGGGCTCCGGCGCCACGGGCTCGGGCGGCGAAACGACGGCTTTGCGCGTCTGGACGCACTCGCCCAGTTGTCGCGTGAGGTGCGCGTGCTGCTGCTCGTTGCCATGGAAAAGAGACGACTCCAGCTCCACGTGCGCCACGAGCTGAAACTCGCCCTTCGCCTCCGCCCCGCGCTGCGAGACGAGCCAGATGGCGCCGCCGCGGGCGTCGGTCGCCTGGACGGCGCGCGCGAGGAATTGCTGGAAGTATTCCTCGCTCCGCATCTCCTTGCGGGAGAGGGCGGCGATTTCTTCGACCAGCCGCTGAATGCGCGTGCGGGCGGCTTCGATGCTTTGTTCCTGGGCCATGGCGGGGAGCTAACGTAAGGGGGGAGGGGGCAATTGCAACTGTGAGGGGTGTCATTAAACGAATCGTAACCGGTGCTGCGCGCGGGCGCGGCGAATTGCCAGCTCCCCGAGCGCCAGCGGGACGAGCCACGCCGTCCAGACGACCACCGGCACCACGCGCTCCAGCGGCCCCAGCCGCTGCACCCACGGCAGCGAGAGCGGCCAGCGGAGGGTGATGAAGACCAGCGTCAGCAAGTAGCTGCGAAACATCCACTCGCGGTGCCGCTCGAGGCGGCGCGTCACCGCCATGCGCCAGCCCGTCGCCGTCGTGCCCATCCAGACGAGACCGAGAAAGCCCATGGAGAAGCCGGTGATCGGCCCGCCCTCCTCCGCCGACACGAATCGCGCGAGGTACAGCGCCGAGAGTCCCGAGAACCCCACCGCCAGCACGTACAGGCGCCCGGTCCACCGATGAAACGACAGCGCCCGCACGCGCCAGGCCGGCCAGAACTGCGCCGGCCCCAGCAGCAGCGCCAGCATCCCCGCCGCGATGTGCGAAACCACGACGACGCGCCGCCCCCACATCGCCTTGAAAATCGCCGGCTCCCACGAGAAGTAAGGCAGCGCATTGGAGCGCAGGAAACGAAGCCCCAGCGTCGCCACCTCGCACCAGAGCAGGAGCCAACAGACGGCTTTGACGACGTCACGCACGTCCGCGCCACTCCACGACTTGTCTCCGCGCCCGGCGGCGCGCCGGTCCATGACGAGGCACGCCGTGCCCGCCACGAGGCAGGCCAAAGCGAAGATCGCGCGCACGAACCAGCGGATGGGGAACTCCGACAGCGTCCCCATGGCGCCGAGGATCGTGACGCAGAACAGCAGCAGGCGCGGCGCCCCGGCGCGTGGAGGGTGGAGATGAGCTTGGGCGGCGTTCACTTGGCAATCAGGTGCTATTGGGCACCCTCGTGACGAAGCTTCAAGTGTGGAGAGCGCGACTCTCCCCTGCGCCTCAGGGTACGAGCGCCTTGCCGTACCCGCCTACTGCGCCGTCGTCGGCTCCGGCGCCGGCTTCGCCCCTCTTTGCACCGCCCAGAGATAGCTCTGCGAGCAGACAAACAGCGTGCCGTTGGCCGCCACCGGGGTGGCGTAGGCGCTGGCGCCGAGCGGGATTTCAGAGAGCAGTTTCATCTCCCGGCCCGCGGCGAGGACGACGAGTTTCTTCTTGGTGTCGATGTAAACCTTGCCGTCCGCGACCAGCGGGCTGCTCCAGGTCTCGGCCTTGGTTTCATAGACCCACAGCGGTTTGCCCGTCTGTTGATCGAGGCAATGGACTTTGCCGGCGAGGTCGCTCGCGTAGACGAGGCCGTCGCTGATCGCCACGCTGGCGATGCTGCGCTCCAGGGCGTCATAGCTCCAGACGCGTCCGCTCTTCGTGATGTCGCCGGTCTGGCCGGCGTCGATGCAGTTGAGGATGCCGCGCCCGCGGCCGTGCGAGGGATCCTGGCCGATGGTGCAATAGACGCGCCCCTCGTGAAAAACCGGCGACGCGATGATCTCGCTCGGCCCGAGGAACTCACCGTCGTTGTGGTTCGTCGTGTATTTCTTCCGCATGTCGCCGATGTAGTAGTTGAACGGCTGCCCGTCGCCCAACGGGTCGCGGTAATTCGGCGGCACGCAATCATAGGACCAGACTTTCTTGAAATGCACGGGCTCCGCCGGCACCGCGGTCAGCGCCTCAAAGGCATAACAAACCCCGTCACCGCCGCCGAAGAAGACGAGCTTCTTCCCGTTCACCGTGCCGACCGTCGGCGGCGACCAGAGGCAATGCCACATCCGGTGGCCGAGGTCCTCGGTATCCGTGGCGAGCAGCTTGCCGGTCGCGGCGTCGAGCGCGATGAAGCTCGGCGCATCGGGCCGCAGGCAAAAGGTGTGCTCGTGATTTACGCCATTGGCGGAGACGACGTACAGGATCGGCCCGTCCACGAGCACCGAGCACGCGGCCACGTCGTGCGGACAGATGCCGAGCTGATCGACGAGATCGAATTTCCAAACGATGTCGCCGTCGGTCTTCTCCAGTGCGACCGCCGGGTTTTTCCCGCCGGCGATGTACTGGCCCTCCTCCTGGAACGGCCCGTCGTTCCCGTTCGCCTGGCCGTTCACGTCGAGGCAGAGGATCTCGCACGAGTTCGTCATGACATAGGCGCGGTTGCCGACGACCGTGGGCGCCGAGCAGACGCCGAGATTCTGCTGGCCGTAGTGCGCGTTGTCCGGCAGCCGCTCCTTGGGCCGCTGCGGCACCGGCAGCTTCCAGAGCGTCTCCCCCGTCTTCTCGTCGAGGCACCAGACCATGCCGCCGCGCGTCCGCTTCAGCCGCGCATCGCCCTGCAAGCTCGCGTCATCGGTCCCAACGAATACGCGCCCATCAGCCACCGTCGGATTCCCGCAGATGAGCGAGCCGAGCTTCACGACCCAGCGCACATTCTCCGTCGTCTCCGGCAGAATCCCGTCGCCCTTCGTGGACTTGTCCCCCGGCTTGAACGACTCCGCCAGCCCCGTCTCCGTCGAGACCATGTTGCGCCCCAAGTCGCATCCGCCCCACGAAGGCCAGTCGCCGGCCTGCGCCCGGGCCACGGCGAGGAAAAGGGAAGCGATCAGAGCGAAGGAGGATTTGGTCATAAGGGGCGAACTGGTGCATTGGATCAACCCCCCGTGGGCGAAATGGTTTGCAACTCTCTTGCGCGGGGAGGTTGATTCGCGGCGGTAATCCGCCCAATCCCGTGAGCAAGCTCATCTACATCGAGACTACCATCCCGAGCTTCTATCACGAGACCCGGTCCAAGCCTGAGTTCGTCGCCATGCGCAATTGGACTCGCGAGTGGTGGGTGCACGCCGGCCCGACGGACCAGTTCGTCACCTCCGACGCCGTGCTGGCCGAACTCGATCTTACGCCGGAACCCAAGCGCACGGATTGCCTCGCGCTGACGGCCGACCTACCCCTCCTTGAAGACCGCCCCGAGATCGACGAGACAGTTGAGTTCTACATCGAGCACAAGCTGATGCCCGCCAGCCTGCTTGGCGACGCCCGCCACCTCGCTCTCGCCGCGTGGCACCACTGCGACATTCTCGCCACCTGGAACTGCCGGCACATTGCCAATCCCAATAAACTGGAGCACCTTCATCACATCCACGACATACTGGGGCTGCACACTCCGATCCTCGCCACCCCGTTCCAACTCTTGGAGGCCGAAAAATGAGCACACCGACTACTCCTGATCCAAGCGACGACCCGATCGCCGAAATCCACGAGATTCGCCGCCGCATTGCAACGCAGCACGGCAACGATCCCCGTCGCCACGGCGAATCCCTCCGCGCACGCCAGAAAGAACACATCGGGCGAACCGTGCGCGTGCAAAAGCAGCTCGTCGCGCCGGCAACGTAACAGAGAAACTTCTCGCCTCCCATTTGAGCTCTGCCCGGATCGGCCCGGCGCAACGACACCGCGCTTTTCGTTGACACCTTGAGGACTTCGGCGGTGACTGGTCCCATGCAATCTGCGATTGCCCGCGGTCTTTTGTTGCTGGTCATCGCTTGCTCGAGTGCCAAAGCGATCGCCGACGAGGAGGTGAAGACCGGATCCCGCGCGCGCGCACTCATGGAGGATTGGCGGAAAGGGTCCGATCTTCCGGAGAAGGGCCGCAAGCTGGAACTGCAGCGGGTGACGCAGTTCCTCGAAAGCGCGGATCGCGAGTTGACGCCCTGGCTGCGCAAGGCCGAGTCGATCGAAGTCTTGTCCCTCGTCCCGAAGGAGGACGCGAATTCGAAGGACCCCGCCCGGTTCCACGGTTATCCCGTTCTTGGACGGACGGAGGTCATCGCCAAGGAGCAGTCGGCCGCGGTGCGCAATATCATGATCACCGGCGTCACTCCCGCGGCCTGGACGCTATGTTTTGACCCGCGGCACGGAGTGCGGATTCGGACCAAGGCCGGGGTTGTCGACGCCGTCATTTGTTTCGAGTGCGGCCAGGCCGATGTCTACGGGCTCCCCAAACGGAAGACACCTTTTCATTGCGGCTTCGTGAGAGAGACGGCGGTCTTGTTAAACAAGATCCTGGACGACGCGAAGATTGAACGGGACCGCCCGCCGCAATCACCGCCTCCAAAACCGCCGGACGAGTCAAGCACCGGTGAGAAGGTCGAGTTCTATGTGCAATGCTTGGCTGATCGCGCCTATGTCGTCAATGTGCCGGGAGGCAAGCCGTACTTTGAGGCGGCGGCGGAGCTCGGCATGCTCGGTTCGCCGGCCGCGGCCGCCTTGATCGAGAAACTGAAGACGAGCGCCGATGACTATGAGCGGTCGATGGTGCTGTATGCACTCCGCTGGGTCGCCGAGGCGCCGGAAATCGAGCGCGCGCTCGGAGAGGTCCCCCTGGAGGCCAGATCAACGCTGCCGCCGGCTGAGGAGCACGAGAAGCTGAAGCGATTTTGGCTCGAGTGGTGGTCAACGAACGGGGCGACGATCGAGAAATTGGCCGCCGACCGCGCCAGGAAATGATGAAGCCGCGACCGACGACGGGCTGATAACCGCCCGCGGCGGAGCGGCCGATGATTGCGGGTTCGCTCGCCAATTGTGCCGTTGCGGTTGATGATGACGACCAGCATGACCCGCTTCTTCCCCCTTTTCAGGAAAACACCCCGCGCCGGCCGACTCCTCCTCTGGCTCGCCGCGCTGTGCGGCGCGGCGGTGACGATGGCCGCCGATCTGCCGACGGCCGAGGAGTACCAGGCAAACTGGCCGCGCTTTCGCGGGCCTGGTGGCGGCGGGGTGACGACGCAAACCGATCTGCCGCTGACGTGCGACTTCAAGAGCGGCGCGAACGTCGCGTGGAAGGTGCCGGTGCCCGCGCCGGGCTTCAGCTCGCCGGTGGTGTGGGGAGAGCGCGTGTTCCTCTCCGGCGGCGACGAGAAGGCGCGCGTGGTCATGGGTTTCGACGCGCCCACCGGGAAGCTCCTCTGGCAGCGCGCGGTGAAGATCGCGGACGCTTCCGACGAGGAGGTGGAGGTGCCGGATCAGTGCGGCATGGCCGCCGCGACGATGGCGACCGACGGCCGCCGCGTCTACGCGATGTTCGCGAACGGCGACCTGGCCGCGCTCGATTTCGAGGGCGCGGTGGTCTGGGCGAAGCGGCTCGCGGTTCCCAAGAACCAGTACGGCCACGCGACTTCGCTCGTGACGTGGCAGGACCGCCTCCTCGTGCAGTTCGACCAGGGAATGCCGGAGGATGAGCTCAGCAAACTCTACGCGCTCGACGGCGCGACGGGCGCCGTGGTTTGGGAGAAACCGCGGAACGCCGGCGCGTCGTGGGCGACCCCGATCGTGTTCGAGGCCGCCGGCCAGGTGCAGATCGTCACGCTCGCCGTGCCGTGGGTCGTCTCCTACGCGGTGAAGGACGGCACGGAGCTCTGGCGCGCCGACTGTCTCGACGGCGAGGTGACTCCATCGCCGATCTTCGCGGGCGGCACGCTCTTCATCATCAGCCCGACCAACAAGCTGCAGGCGATCCGCCCCGACGGCCATGGCGACGTCACGAAAACGCACCTCCTCTGGTCAAGGGAAGACAACATCCCCGACGTCACCAGCCCCGCAAGCAACGGCGACCTAGTGTTCTTCATCGACACCGGCGGCACGCTCACCTGCTGCGACGCGAAGGACGGAAAGAAACAATGGCAGCAGGAGATGGGCGAAGAGTGCAACGCCTCCCCCAGCCTCGCCGGCGACCGGCTGTATCTCTTCACGAAAAAGGGGACGATGATCGTGGTGGAAGCCGCGCGCACTTTCAAGGAGTTGGCCCGCTCGCCCCTCGGCGAGCCCGTCCTCGCCAGCCCCGCCTTTGCGCAGCACCGGATCTTCGTGCGCGGCCTGAAGCGCCTGCTCTGCCTCGAGGCCGGGGCGGCCTCGCCCGCGAAGCGATAGCGCAGACCGCGCCACCCCAGTCCCGCGCAGAGCCGATGGATTCGGCCCTCCCTCGAAAATCGGGCCGGCGAGATTCGAACTCGCGACCTCTTGAACCCCATTCAAGCGTTCTACCAAGCTGAACTACGGCCCGTTTTTCAAGGGGTGGGAATCTTCGGCAGGTTTGGGCGCTTGGCAAGCATGTTCCGCGAGAAGATGCGTTTCGGCGGAACGGGGAGAGGGGGAGGGTGGGCGACAAGGAGAGGGGGAGACTGGCACGGCTCCGAACGTCTCCCCTCTCCTTGTCTCCTTGTCTCCCCCTCTTGCCCGTTTCTCCTAGACCACCCCCGTCCCGCGCGCTTCATTACCGCGTCCATGAAAAAGCAAAAGGTCGCGATCGTCGGGGCGAGCGGTTATTCCGGCGAAGAGCTGGTGCGCCTCCTCGCGCGCCATCCATACGCGGAGCTCGTGGCGCTCACTTCGCGGCAGTTCGTCGGGCAGACCCTCGGAAAGGTGTACGCGCGCTTCGCGGGGACGCGGGCCGGCGACGTGGAATTCATCGACTCGAATGCCCAGGAGATCGCGGCGACCGAGGCGGACGTGGCCTTCCTCGCGCTGCCGCACGGGCTCGCGCGCGACTTCGCCGGGCCGCTGCTCGAGGCGGGCTTGCGCGTGATCGACCTGAGCGCGGATTTTCGCATCAAGGACGCCGCGGTTTACGCGGAGTATTACGGCGAGACGCACGGCGCGCCCGACCTGTTGCGCGAGAGCGTTTACGGCATGCCGGAGCTCTACCGGGACCAAATCCGCACCGCCCGGCTCGTGGCCAGCCCGGGGTGTTATCCCACGAGCGTCATCCTGCCGCTGGCCCCGCTGCTGCGGCGCGGGCTGCTGGACACGGCGTCCATCACCGTGGTGAGCATGAGCGGCGTGAGCGGCGCCGGCCGCACGGTGAAACCCGAGTACCTCTTTGCCGAGTGCAACGAGAGCGTGCGCGCCTACGGCATCCCGAAACACCGCCACCTCGCGGAGATCGAGCAGGAGCTGAGCAGCGCGGCCGGCCGCCCGGTCATCATCAATTTCACGCCGCACCTCATGCCGGTCACGCGCGGCATTTCCACCACGATCTACGCGCAGCCGGCGAGCGCGGCGGCGGCGGAAGAGATCGGCGCCGCGCTCGCTGACGCCTACCGCGACGAGCCGTTCGTGCGCCTCCTCGGCGACGGACAATTGCCCGACACGAAGAACGTCACGCTCACGAACTTCTGCGACATCGCGTATCGGCTCGATCCGCGAACGGGGCGCTGCATCCTGCTCAGCGCGGAGGACAATCTGGTGAAGGGCGCGTCGGGGCAGGCGATCCAGAGTCTGAATCTGATGTGCGGGTGGGAGGAGACGGCGGGGTTGCTGTAGGCTGGTGGCGGAGCCGCATCGTACGGCTGTGTAGAGGCGGCTCTCTGTGAGCATAGGCGAACAGGTGCCGCCTCCAATTCCTTGAGCGTCGCTCGCGCAGGCAGCACTCAAGAAAAGTGAGGCGGCACCCCTTCGCCTATGCTCAAGGAGAGCCGCCTCTACACCCGGGGGACGAAGCCGTCGCGCCCGGTCGCCTCCGCTCACTCCTTCCCCGTCAGCTTCCGATACAACCCCAGCGTCTGTTCCGCGATCGCCTTCCACGAGAAGGTCGCTTCGGCGCGCTTCCGCCCCGCCTGGCCCATCTTTTTGCGAAGCTCGGGGTCGGCCATCAGCTCGTTGATGCGCGCGGCGAGGTCGCGCGAGAATTGGTCGGGATCGATCGGGTCGAACGGGCTCTCGGTCATCTGCTCGAGCGGGACGAGGTAGCCGGTTTCGCCGTGGACGACGACTTCCTTAATGCCGCCGACCGCGCTCGCGACGACGGCGGTTTCGCACGCCATCGCCTCGAGATTGATGATGCCGAACGGCTCGTAGATCGACGGGCAGCAGAAGACGGCGGCGTGCGTGTAGAGCTGGTAGACCGTCTTCTTGTCGACCATGGCTTCGATCCAGATGACCTTCCCGTGGCGGGCCTGCGCCTCGGCGACGGCGGCCTTCATCTCCGCCGCGATCTCGGGCGTGTCGGGGGCGCCGGCGCAGAGGACGACCTGGAAACCCTTGTCCATATACTGAATGGCGTGGGCAAGGTGGACGATCCCCTTTTGCCGCGTGATGCGGCCGACGAACAAGACGTACGGCACCGTGGGATCGATGCCGTGCTTGACCAGCAGATCGGTCTCCGTCACCGGCTTGTATTCCTCGAGATCGATCCCGTTGTAGATGATGTGCACGCGCTCCTCGGGGACGTTGAAGAGGCGCAGGATGTCGTCCTTCGTCCCTTGCGAGACCGCGATCACGGCATCGGCGGACTCGATGGCGGTCTTCTCGACCCAGCAGGAAAAATCGTAGCCGCCGCCGAGCTGCTCGCGCTTCCAGGGGCGCAGCGGCTCCAGCGAGTGCACCGTGAGGACCATCGGGATGCCGTAGTTCAGCTTCGCCAGGATGCCGCCGAAATGCGTGTACCAGGTGTGGAGATGGACGAGGTCGGCATCGATGTTTTGCGTGTTCCAGTCGAGCCCGTGCTGCACGGCGCTGAAGACGGAGTGGAGCGGCTTCGGCGCGGTGTAGCCGGCGGTGTCGACACCGTAGCCGGTCGCCTGAAGGGTGGGGGAATCGACGCGCGTCTCGCGCAGCTCCTTGCCGTAGCAGCGAACTTCCACTTCCATCAGCTTGGCGAGCTCGCGCGAGAGGTAATCGACGTGGACGCCGGCGCCTCCGTAGATGCTGGGCGGAAATTCATTGGTCAGAAACAGCGTTTTCATAAAAGGGAGTGGCCGGGAGCCGGTGAAGGAACGTAGGCTGGTACCCCTTCGCGCTTCCAGATTGAAGTCCCCCTTATGAAAATCTTTAGCGACACACAGTTCTCCGACCTCGCGCTCGGCCTCCTGGAACACGAGATCGAGGCGCTCGGCCACGAGCTGATTTTCCCGCACGAGCTCCAAACTTCCGTGCTCGCGCAGGGCGCCGACGATCCCTCCTTCACCGATGCGGAGATCGCGTTCGGCCAGCCCGATGAGAAGTCGGTGCTCACCAACGACAACCTCGAGTGGGTCCATCTCACGAGC
Source organism: Chthoniobacteraceae bacterium (assembly GCA_035997375.1). Lineage (GTDB taxonomy): Bacteria > Verrucomicrobiota > Verrucomicrobiia > Chthoniobacterales > Chthoniobacteraceae > DASYIS01. Next base: position 905 of record DASYIS010000563.1, on the reverse strand, counting down.
GCCGGCTATACGCGCTACGACACCCCGAAATTTCGCGCCGCGGCGAAGGCGCGCGGGCTCATCCTGACGAACAGCTCTTCCGTTTACGCAGAGGCGTGTGCGGAGCACGTCTTCGCTTTCATGCTCGCGCAGTGCCGCCAGCTCCCGTGGGCGCTCAGTTCCCGCGTCGCGAGTGGCACCGAGGAGTGGCTGGAACTCCGCAACGCCGCGCCGCTGTTGCGCGACCAGCAGGTGCTCATCCTTGGCTACGGAGCGATCGCCACGCGGCTCGCGGCGATGCTCAAGCCGTTTGGAAACACGGTGGTCGCGCTCCGCCGGCATCCGCGCGGCGACGAGGTAGTGAAGACGATCGCGCTCGATCAGCTCGACAGCGCGCTGGCGAAGGCGGATCACGTCGTCAACATTCTGCCGGAGAACGAAGGCTCGCGCGGCTTTTTCTCGGCCGCGCGCTTCGCGGCGATGAAGGAGGGGGCCGTCTTTTACAACATCGGCCGCGGCGCCACGGTGGACCAGGACGCGCTCGCCGCCGCGCTCGGGAGCGGCGACCTCGCCGCAGCCTGGCTCGATGTCACGACGCCCGAGCCGCTGCCGGACGATCACCCGCTGCGGGGGCTCGCGAATTGTTACATCACGCCGCACACCGCCGGCGGGCAGCGCGCCGAGTCGGAAGCGCTCGTCGTGCATTTCCTCGGGAACCTGCGGAAGTTCACCGCGGGCGAGGAGTTGGTGGACCGGGTGATGTGACAGGGTGCGAGTGCAGGCGGTGCCGGCACCTCGAAGAGGTTTAATCGTATAGCCCAGGGTTGCGAGGAACGAGCTACCCTGGGAACCGCCCACAACAGTGTCCAACCCTGAACGGGTTGAAGCTACAGGGACTCGATTCAACCCTTTCAGGGTTGGCCTTT
>DASYIS010000562.1:0-31621 GCA_035997375.1 Chthoniobacteraceae bacterium | reverse complement strand
GAGGGGACCTTTTTCGCGTGACAAATTCGGTCGTTTTCGCGGCCGCCTCCCTAGGTAAAATGCGAAAAAAACAGGTTCATGTGGGTGTTGTGAAAAGTGGTGCTTGGATGGTGGGATGAACCGAGACATCGATTCCACTTTCATCCCCTTGCCCACCGCTCTCGCGGCGCCGCGGGACTCCGGCGGGCCGGCAGCCGCGGCAATGGGCGCCAACCAGACGGCCCACAGGGCCGTGGCTACAGCTGCCGGTGGCCGGCGGGGTGGACCGGATTCCGCCAGTGGGGACGGCGCGAAGCGCGAGCGACCGAAGGGTTCGGCTGAAGGAGTTGCATGCCATGCATGGACGCGGAGCGGGCGGCGCGAGACGCGGCGGCGGAGGCGGCCCGATCCTGTGCAGCCGGCCTCGAGGGCGAGCCGCACCGCTCCGCGTGGCACCACCTCGGCGGTGTGCTCCAATTACTCTCTGAACGTGATTCCCATTATTCCCGAAAATTCGCCGGGGGCTGGATGCCGACGCCACACCGTTCAGGCGGCTCGTGACCAAGTCCAACTTGCTCACGAGGGCTGCCAGCCGATCGCAACTGCGCAAATTTCGCCAAAATCCCGGCCGAAAACCATGCAAATCCGTTCGGAAAGTCCCGAAAGTCCCGCGGTACGGAGCAGATGCGGCGCTGCGCGTCCACGCCGAAACCGCCAGCCGCCGGCTTGACCTCAACGACCGCAAAAAAGAGAAGGCGCTGGACGAATTGCTGAACGACTTGAAAGAAAGGCGCCGCCCATGAACTCGCTGCACTGCCGTCTCGCCGCGCTGGCGCTGTTGTTCAACATCTCCGCGGCCCTGGCGCACGACGCGACGATGGGCGCGCATGAGGCCTCGCGCGATCCCGTGGAGGCGCTGCTCCTCGCCGCCGGGCTCCCGCTCGCGGCGCTCGCAGATCCGCCGCCGGCCGGCACACCAACCTGCCGGCTCACGATCAAACTCGTGGACGCGAAAACGCAGCGCCCAGTGTCCGGACTGGTGCGGGTGACGCGGGCGAACGGCGAGGCGGTGCCGCTCGCCAGCCTGCTCCCGAGGGGCATCGGACTGCGGCCCGATCATCCGGGGCGCGAATGGTTTGCGCTCCTCGAGTCCGCGACCGTCGCCGTCGGGCGCGAGCCGCTGCGGATCGAGTCGATTGCGGGATTGGAAGCGGAGCGCGCGAGCCAGGCGCTCGATTTGCGCGGGAAGGAAGCGGCGGAGGTCACCCTCGCGCCGGCGCGTTTCGCGGAGCCGGCGCGTAGCGGTTGGCGCGGCGGCAACACGCATCTGCATCTGCGCGGGCTGTCGCGCGCGCAGGCCGATGAATACCTGCGCACGATCCCCCGTGCGGATGGACTGGAGATGCTCTTCGTGAGCTATCTCCTGCGGCCGAGCGAGGACGCGAAGTACATTTCCAACGTCTACACGCCGGGGGAAATCCGCGCGCTCTCCGGGCCCGGCCTCCAGTTCGGGTGGGGCGAGGAGCACCGGAGCAATTTCGGCGCGGGCGGTGAGGGCTTCGGCCATGTGCTGCTGCTGAATCTGCCCCGGCTCATCGAGCCGGTGAGCGTCGGCCCCGGCATCACGGGCGCGGGGTTCGATTACCCGCCGCTGCGCCGCGGCATGGACGAAGCGCGCCGCGTCGGCGGCACCGTCATCTGGTGTCACAACGCCTTCGGCTTCGAGGACGTGCCGGACTGGCTGGGCGGCCGCCTCCACGCCCACAACATCTTCGATGGCGGCAACCGCGGAGGCTACGCGGAGACCTTTTACCGCTTCCTCAATGCGGGGCTCAAAGTCCCCTTCTCCACCGGCACCGACTGGTTCATCTACGACTTCGCGCGCGTCTACGCGCGGCTGAACGGGCCGCTCACCGAGCAAAGCTGGCTCGCGTCGCTCACGGCCGGCCGCACGTTCATCACCAACGGCCCACTCCTGGAATTGCACGCGGATGAAGCTGAAATCGGCGATACTCTTCGCCTTGATCGCGACCGCACCATTCAGACGACGGCTCGCGCGACCGGCCGGACGGATTTCAAGAAAATCGAGCTCGTCCACAACGGCGCCGTCATCGCGGAGGCGCCGAGCCGCCAGGTCGGCGGACACTTTGAGGCGGAGCTGAAACATCCCGTCGGCGTGACCGGGCCGGGCTGGCTGGCTCTGCGCGTCGCCGGCCGCGGTCTCGTTTCCGAGGGTTTGCCCCCGCTCTCCGCCGCCGGCGTGCGCGACGAAACCGCGGCGCGCAACGAGCTGGACGAACCGCTCTTCGCGCACACCAGTCCCATCTATCTCGAGTTCGCGGGCCGCACGCTCTTCCAGCCCGACGCCGCCCGCACCCTCCTCGCGGATCTCGAGGCGTCCGAGCTCGCCATCCGCACCACGGGCCGTTTTCAGGACGACGCGCAGCGCGATGAAGTGCTGGCCGGCTATCGCGACGCCGCCGCGGCCCTGCGGCGGAAGTTGGGGCCGTAACACTTCACGCCAGGCGCCCAAATCCGACCTCATCCTCATCCTCATCCTCATCCTCATCCTCATCCTCATCCTCATCATCTTCCTAACCCGGCAGAGCCGGATGATGCAGGCGGCCCGGAGGGCCAGCAGGAGATTAGCCGGTGGTGCAGCGAGTGTAACGAGCGCAACCACCGGAACCCACCGCCACTCGGATGCGCCCCGGAGGAGGCGCCGGAACGGTGACTCCCCGTCAGCGTTTCCACCGTCCCTCCGGGACGGTTTCCGTTTTGTTGAGGATTCCGGTGGTTCCGCTCGTTCCTCGCTGCACCACCGGCTAATCTCCTTCGTCCCTCCGGGACGGCTTCCTTCGCTCAGCGCTCGCACCGCAGCCCAAACATCGTCGAAAACGTGTTCGTTGTTTGTCGTAATTATCATCTTCATCCCCAGCCCACTGCTCCCTCAACTCGCCCGGCCGGCGATGAAAGAGAGACGAGGGCTGGGGATGAAGATGAGGATGAAGATGATGAGGATGGCATTGAGCACACCGCCATCGTAAATCTTCTCGTCATGCGGACCCTCCACGCCCTGACGATGTTGCTTTCCATGCTCGTGGCGCCGCTTCTATTCGGCGAGGAGAAGGAAATCGATCCGCGGATTGAGACGTTCTTCCAGCCGCCCTCGGAATTCGCGAACGACTTCGGCGGTCTGCGCTCGCCGTTGAAGTTCGAGGACGGCACGGAGGTGGCGACGGCGGACGAGTGGCCGCAACGGCGGGACGAGATTCGCAAGGCCTGGTTCGAGCTGATGGGGCCGTGGCCGGAGCTGATCGAGAAACCCGAGGTCGAATACCTCGACAAGGAGGCGCGCGACAACTTCACGGAGTACCATCTCCGGATCGAGATCGCACCAAAGCGCAAGGCGGACGATGTCTACCTGCTCGTGCCCGAGGGCAAGGGGCCGTTCCCCGCGGTGCTCGTCGTGTTTTACGACGCCAAATCGGGCACCGGCCAAAACGACCGGCCGATGTGCGACTTCGCCTATCAACTGGCCAAGCGCGGTTTCGTCACATTGTCGGTCGGCGGCGTGCAAAAGTACTACCCGAACGAGAAGGAGTGCCAACTCCAGCCGCTCTCGTATCTCGCCTATCAGGCCGCCAATTGCTGCAACCTGCTGGCGAATCTGGACTACGTCGACGGCAATAAGATCGGCGTCATGGGTCACTCCTACGGCGGGAAATGGGCGATGTTTGCCTCCTGTCTTTACGACAAGTTCGCCTGCGGCGTCTGGTCAGACGGCGGCGTCGTCTTCGACGAGAAGCGCGCGAACGTCAACTACTGGGAACCGTGGTATCTCGGCTTCGAGCCGGGCCAGGCGCAGCGCAAGGAAGGGATGGTGACCGAGCAAAACCCGCGCACCGGCGCCTACAAAAAGATGATCGAAGCCGGCCGCAACCTCCAGGAGTTGCAAGCCCTGATGGCACCGCGGCCGTTCCTCGTCTCAGGCGGCGGGGAGGACCGGCCGCATCGCTGGAACGTCCTGAACCACGCCGTCGCGGTGAACAAGCTGCTCGGCTTCGAGAATCGCGTGGCGATGACCAACCGCCAGGACCACCGGCCCACGCCCGAATCGAACGAACAGGCGTATCTGTTTTTCGAGCAGTTCTTGAAGCCGCCCGCGCCGTAGCCAGCGCCGTGAACACCGTTGCAGGCTCAGCCCTCGCCCCGCGCGAGTACGTCGCGCGCGAACCAATCACCGCTTTCCGCCAGTTCCGTCAGCAGCGCCCCTGCTTGCGCCTGCACCTCGGGATGCGGATTGGTGAGTGCGCGCTCGCAGACGACGTGATCCACGTAGCGGGCGAAGATCGCTGCCGCCTCTTCCGGCGTCGCCACGGCGAGCTGGTCCCCGAGGTTGCGGCGAATCTTCGCTTCAAGAAAATGAATATCCTCAAAGTCGTGATCCCGCGCGGTGTCCTGCTTGGAGAGGAGCAAGTCGATGGCGTCCGGGAGATAAACGCCGTCGTCCTTTAGCGTGGCTCTTTTCCATACCTCGTCAAATGCGCTCTCCTCGATTTCGTTCGGACGCCGAAACACATCGAGTGGGCACTCCAGCCCGAGCACGCGCACCATCCCGATCTCGTCCGCCGCTTGGGCGATCTCGGCAGACGTTTGGATTGGGGTCCAATGTGGAAGTCTCGCGACGCTCGTTTGGGGGAACCTTGAGACCGCTGAAAGCAAAGCATCTGCCCATTCCTCAGGCGATGCGTTGGTTCCAGCCAGACATCCGCATCTTTCGTCGAGCGGTTGAGCCCGTGGGCGATCACAGCCAGTCCGCCGAGAAGGACGACCCGGCGACTTCGAGTAAGTGTCAGCAAAAAGGCGTCTAGGTTTTCGGTCCCCATTTCTCAACCAATGCCTGCACCTGTTGCGCGATCTCCCACAGTTCACCCACGGTGCGTGGATCGGCATTCCACGGCTCGCTGTTATCTGGAATCCTCCGCCCCGGCGGCCGTGGCCCGCGCCGCCGCTCGCGGAATTTCCGCGCAACCTCAGCACAATAGTCCTCCTGCACACGCCGGATGGGCGGTCGGTAGCATGGAAGCGACATAAGTCAACTCTGCCATCCCTGGCGGGTTAGGGAAAGCGGCGATTTTTGCCGCCCCGATTTTCCATCGAACGTCCTCGCCGGGTGCGCGGTCTCAGGAAACCCCGCATTTTCATTCCCTCGCTCCCCCACTCCATCTACAAGCGTCGAGTCCCCGCGCGACCCGCGCAAAACTTCCCCGGCTCCCGAACTCCCAGACCTCTCTTTCTCTCCCGCCTCTCCATGAAACTCGCCCCGTTCGTTGCCGCCGTCCTTGCCTGCTCCTTTCTCCCCGTCGCGTTGTCCGCGGACGACAAGACGCCGCAGCCACCGGCGCGCACCATCCTCAAGCCGATCAAGTACGAGGAGTACGATCTCGCGAATGGGCTGCACGTCATCCTGCACGAGAATCACGCCGCGCCGGTCGTCACGACGTACGTCCTCTATCACGTGGGGAGCAAGAACGAGCGGCCGGATCGCACGGGCTTCGCGCACTTCTTCGAGCACCTGATGTTCGAGGGGTCGGAGAACATCCCGCGCGGAACGATCGACAAGTACGTCTCGGGCGCCGGCGGCAACCTCAACGCGTCGACCTCGTTTGACCAGACCGACTACTATTTCAACGTCCCCGCCAACCAACTGAAGCTCGCGCTCTGGATCGAGTCGGAACGGATGATGCATGCGAAAATCGACGAGGCCGGCGTGGAGACGCAGCGGCAGGTGGTAAAGGAAGAGCGCCGGCGCGGCGTGGACAACCAGCCGTACGGCTCGCTCTTCGAAGAGCTCTCGTCGCTCGTGTTCAACCAGACGCCGTACCAGTGGGTCCCGATCGGCTCCATCCAGTACATCGACCAGGCGAAGATCGAGGAGTTCCGCGACTTCTACAAAACGTATTACCTGCCGAACAACGCCACGCTTTCGGTCGCCGGCGATTTCAAGTCCGCCGAGATCAAGCAGATGATCGCGGATTACTTCGGGACGATCCCGCGCGGCGCCGAGATCCAGCGCCCGGAGTTTGCCTGGCCGCTGAATGTCGCCGGCTCCGCGAAGGAAGTGGCGAAGGACAACACGCCGCTGCCCGCCACGCTCCACGCCTGGCGCGCGCCGAAGGAGACCGACCCCGACGCCTACCCGCTGGAGCTGCTCACGAACATCCTCGCGACCGGCCGCAGCTCGCGGCTCTACAAGCGCATGGTCGACAAGGAACAGGCCGCGATGGATGTCGAGGCCTTCCCTTACCTGCTGGAAAAAGCCGGCATGATCGGCGTCTTCGCCACCGGCCAGAACGGGGTGGAAATGGCGACGCTCGACCAGCTCATTTCCGAGGAAGTCGAGCTGATGAAAAAAGTCGGCGTGACCGAGGACGAGTTCCAGAAAGCGCGCAACCAGAAGGAGACGGAGTTCGCGAATGAGTTCGGCACGATGCACGCGCGGGCCAAGGAACTCGCGCGCTACCACGTCTTCTACGGCGATGCGAACCTGATCAACACGGAGCTCGACCGCTACCTGGCGGTGAAACGCGAGGATCTGCAGCGCGTCGCGCAAAAATATCTGACGCCCGAGGGGCGCTACACGCTGCGCTTCCCCGTCGCCGCCGCTCCCGCGCCGGCCCAGCCGGCGAAGAAATAACCTTCACCTTTCGACGACCATGACGAAACGCCTCGCCCTTCTCCCCGCTCTCCTCCTCTTCGCCGGCCCGCTCCAGGCCGAGATCGATCGCACGAAAAAGCCCGAGCCCGGGCCCGCGCCGGAAGCCTCGTTCCCCGATTACAAGCAGGAGACGCTGCCGAACGGGCTCCGGGTGTTCCTGATCGAGGACGATCGCAAGCCGACGATCACCCTCCGCCTCATCATCCGCTCCGGCTCCATTTACGACGGGCCGAAGACCGGCGTCACGAGCGCCGTCGCCACGCTCCTCTCGCGCGGCACCGCCATGCGCGACGCGGCGACCTTTGCGCAGCAGACCGATTTCATCGGCGCGCAATTCGCAACCACGACGAGCCCGGACTCCATCTCCGTGAGCTTCTCCGGTCTGACCAAATACACGACCGAGCTGCTCGACCTTTTCTCCGATGCGGTGCTCCATCCGGCCTTCGCGGATGAGCAGTTCGTCAAGGTCAAACGCCAGACGCTCTCCGCGCTCGCCTCGGAGAAAAAGCAGCCGGGCGCGCTCGCGAGCAAGCTCGGCGGCAAGGTGCTCTACGGCACGCATCCGTACGGCGCGTATCGCACCGTGGAGACCGTGCAAGCCATCACGCGCGACGATCTCCTCGCGTATCACAAGACGCACTTCCTCCCGAACAACGCCTCGCTCGCGATCGTCGGCGACGTGAAGATGGAGGCCATCCTGCCGCTGATCAAGAAAGCGCTCGGCGACTGGACCAAGGGTGAGCTCCCGAAGATCGACCTGCCGGCGCTGCCGAAGATCGACGGCGTCACGGTTCATCTCGTCGATCGTCCCGGCTCGGTGCAGAGCAACATCGTCATCCAGCACGCCGGGCCGAAGCGCGACACGCCCGATCTCCCCGGCCTGAACGTGCTCAACGCCACGCTGGGCGGCGGCTTCTCCGGCCGGCTCTTTCAAAACCTGCGCGAGAAACACGGCTGGACCTACGGCGCCTACTCGGCTTTCGATTACCTGAAGCTCGCCGGCGCCTTCGAGGCGAGCGCCGAGACGCGCAACGAAGTCACGGGGCCGGCGATCGCCGAGACGCTGAAAGAGATCGCCCGCCTGCGCGACGAGCCCGTGCCGGACAAGGAACTGGAGCTGCAACGTCAGTACAACATCGGCAATTACCTGCTCAGCCTCGAGAACGCCGGCCGCGTCGCGCAGCGCGTGCAGGACATCGATCTCTACGGGCTGCCGCCGGATTTCTACAAACATTACGCCGTGCGCATGGCCGACGCGACCCCCGAGTCGACGCAAGAGCTGGCGAAGCGGTATCTGCACCCCGACCAGGCCGAGATCATCGTCGTCGGCGAGGCGAAGGAGATCAGACCGGAGCTGGAGAAGTTCGGGAAAGTCTTCGTGTACGACACGGATCTCAAGCCGGTGCCGTAGCGTTGCAGTTGCGCAGCTGCCGCAGGCAGCTTGGCCCGGGGAGCACACGCGCCCCGCGTGTTCGCCCGGCTCCCTCGCCGGGTAGCGGGTTTCCAACCGACGGCGGGTGGAGACTCACCAAGCGGTCTGCGGGGCGCCTCGCGATTCGGCGAGGGCGCCGAATCGAGCACGCGGGGCGCGTGCGCTCCCCGGGCCGTTTCGCGCTCCGCGCTCAACTGAAATCGTGCCGTCTCAGACTGCCACCGCCGCCTCGGCCGGCTTGCCCTCCGGCTCATTGATCATGAAGACCTCGTCGACCGTCGCCCCCGCGCGCGTGACGGTCTCGAAAACCTCGGCGCTGACGGCGACGAGCGTGGTCGGTTCGCAGGCGGTGGCGGTGAAGACCCACGCTTTCTTGTAATAGAGCGTGTCCTTGCCGAGCTGATGGCCGGCCGTGAGCGTGCGCAGGACCGCTCCGTCGACCGTGCAGAGCTCGAGCTTGCCGACCTTCACAATGTAGAGGGAGTTTGCCGGGTCGCCGGCGTGGAAGACGCAGTCGCCTTTTTCGAGGTGCATCTCCTTGATGAGTTTCGTCGGGCGCGGCTGGAAGAGCGCGATGTCGCGCGGGAAGAAAAGGTCGAGCGTCCAGTCGAGCATCACGCGCACCTTGCGCTCGAGGCCCGGCAGCTTCATGAGGTAAATGCTGCGCCACAGCCACCAGGCGACAAAGCCCTGGAATTGCATCCCGAGGATCTCGGCCACGGCGGCGTGATGACCGATCGCGGCCAGCTCGCCGAGACCGGTGAACGTGAAGGATTTCAGCGGCGCATCGCCGCCGAGCACCGCCGCGAGATTGCGCCCGAGCAACTGCCCCTGGCGCAGGGCAAACTGCGCCGTCGGCGGACAAAACGCCCGCTTCTCGAAGGGCGATGGTGCGGTCTTCGGCGCGCGCTCGGGCGGCATCGGCACCGCGGCGCAATCGCCGGCGGCCCAGAGCCGCTCCTGGCCGGCGACGCGCAGTTTGTCGTCGGTGATCAGGCGGCCTTTTTCGTTCGCAACGCCATACGTTTTGCAGAGCGCAGTGATGAGCGGGTTCGGCCCGTTGCCGACCGTGGAAATGACGGTGTGGGTCTCGATCACGCTGCCGTCGCTCAACATCGCCTTCGATGGCGTCATGGAGGTCACGCGCATGTTCAGGCGGATGTCCATGCCGCGCCGGCGCAGGTTTTCCTCCGCGTAGCGCCCGAGCGAGGCGCTGATCTCCGGCAGCAAATGGTCGCCGCTGTGGACGAGCACCACGCGCACCTGCTCGCGCTGAATGCGGCTGTAGGAGTCCGACATTTCGAGCGCGAGATCGAGCAACTGGCCCGCGGTTTCGACCCCCGAGTAGCCGCCGCCGACCACGACGATCGTGAGCAGCCGCGCCTGGTTTTTCGGGTCGGCCTCGAGGTTCGCCTCCTCAAAGCGGTCGATGATCGCGCCGCGCAATTTCAGCGCGTCGCCGACGTTCTTCATGACGAGCGCATGCTCGGGCATGCCCGGCACGCGGGAGAGATCGACCACGCTCCCCATCGCAAGGACGAGATGCTCGAAGCGAATCTGCAGCTTCGCGGTGAAGTCGCCCGGCTCGACCGTGAAGCTGCGCCCCGGCAGATCGATGGAGCCGATGGCGCCGCGCAGCACGGTGACCTCCGGGCAAAGCCGGCGCAACGGATTGACGACATGGCGCGGGGCGAGCGAGGAGCCGGCCACCTCGGCGAGCATCGGCTGGAAGACGAGGAAGTTCTGGTCCGAGATGAGGGCGACCCGCTGCTTGGCGGAGCCGCGAAACTCGCGCGTGAGCGTGCGGGCGCAGTAGACCCCCGCGAACCCCCCGCCCGCGATCACGACGTCGTAGTGGAAAGAGGAAGAATCGGACACGCCGAAACGGTGACGCAGTTCGGCGGAAAAGGGAAAGTGAAACTCATCCCTCTCCTCCCGCCTTCCCGCCTTCCAAATTCTCCGTATCCGGCTATCACAGGCACGCCCCCATGAAACTCCGCCTTTTCCTCCCGCTCCTCCTCCCCCTGCTCGCCCACGCGCAAGCTCCCAAGCTGCCGCGCGAGTTCGTGCCACCTCCTTTTGACACTTACTTCGAGCAGCGCGTCGCCGAGCTCTCGAAGCCGGATTGGCAACTCGGCATCACCAAGGAGAACTGGCCCGCCCGCCAGGCGGTGATGCGCAAGGAGTTGCAGGGGATGCTCGACCTCGATCCGTGGCCGGCCCGCGGCGATCTCAAACCGGTCATCACCGGCACGGTCGAGGGCGACGGCTATGTCGTCGAGAAGCTGCAGTTTCAATCGAGCCCCGGTTTGTATGTCACCGGCAATCTATACCGTCCGCGCGAGGTCACCAAGCCGCTGCCGACCGTTCTCTATGTTTGCGGGCATGCGCTCGTGGAAAAGAACGGGATTAGCATGGGCAATAAAGCTCACTATGAGCACCACGGTTCGTGGTATGCGCGGCATGGCTATGTCTGTTTAGTCATCGACACGATCGAGCTCGGTGAGATCCGCGGGGAACATCACGGCACTTATAACAAGGACGAATGGTATTGGCCCGCGCGCGGCTATTCGTCGGCCGGACCGGAAGCGTGGAATGGCATTCGCGCCATCGATTATCTCGTGACCCGCCCCGAGGTCGACGCCAAGCGCATCGGCGTCACCGGCCGCTCGGGTGGCGGCGCCTACTCGTGGTGGATCGCCGCGCTGGACGAGCGCGTCGCCTGCGCGGCCCCGACCGCCGGCATTGCCACGCTCAAGAATCACGTCCTCGATGGTTCGATCGAAGGCCACTGCGATTGCATGTTCATGGTGAATACCGGCCGCTGGGATTTCGACCGCGTGGCCGCCTTGGTGGCGCCGCGCGCGCTCTGCATCGTTAATACCGACAAAGACCCGATCTTCCCGCTCGATGGCGTGATGGAAGTCTATAACCGCACCCGCGCGCTGTATAAGACGCTGGGCGCCGAGGCTAACATCGGCATCCAAATTTCCGAAGGCCCGCACGCCGACACGCAGCCGCTCAACACCGGCGAATTCCACTGGATGGATCGCTTTCTGCAAGGCGCGGATCGCATGGCGGTGACCGATGAGCCGATGACGAACCGGCACGACCCCGTGACGCTGCGGGTCTTCAGTGAAATCCCAAAGGACGAGATCGTCACCGTGCTCGGCGAGCACTTCGGCGTGAATCCCGAACCGGCGAAAGTGGAGGGATTCGCCGCGCAGCGCGACGCCTGGATGGCGGCGCTGACGAGCGAGTCCTTCCGCGCCTGGCCCGTGACGCAGAAGCCCGCCACGCGCGTCGTGAGGACGGCCAAGGCGGAGGGCGTAAGCTTCACTCAGTTGGAAATCACCACCGACAGTCCGCTCAAGGCGCCGCTTTGGATCCTGCAGCGCGACGGACTCAAGCCGGAGGACCTGGACCTGGTCGTGCTGAACGTCCTCGACGACCAGGGCTGGGCGGACTTCCAGGCGATGGCCGCCGCCGGCTTCCCACAAGACGTGCAACTCGCGCCGGCTCCGTTTGAGGGCGTCACGCCCAAGCCGGCGGATTGGGCGGAGGCGAAAGGGATGTTCGCCCAATCCAAATGGGCGATGGCTTACACGACCCCGCGCGGCGCGGGCGCGACGAGCTTCGCGGCCCAGCCGATCACCAAGCGCCGGCAAATCCTGCGGCGTTTCCAGCTCATCGGCGAGACGCTCGAGAGCGGCCAGGTCTGGGACATTGTCCAAACCGGCACCGCCCTCCGCAACGTCGCCGGCTACGCCAAAGTCCCGCTCTGGATTCAGGCCGAGCGCGAGATGGCCGCCAACGCCGTCTACGCCTCGCTCTTCCTGCCGGAGGTCAAGCGCCTCGACCTGCACTCGATGCCGACCTCGCACTGGCAGGGCCCGACCTATCTCAACGTCCTCCGCCACCTCGACCTCCCGCAGGCGGTTGCCATGGCGGCCGAGCATTCGACCATCGCGCTCTACACCGCCGATGCGAAAGCGTGGGAGTACCCGGTCGCGGTGGCCAAAGCGCAGAACTGGGGCGAAAAGCGCGTGCAGCTTCGGAAGCCGCTGGAGGCGGAGAAATGAGGTGCGTCTTGCGCGGAGCGCTGAAGAACGCTAGCCTCACGCTATGAGCATTACCGTCGCGGTTGAGAACGACACCATCAAGCTTCCGATGCATGTGACCGATGGGACTCTCGTGGAAGTCGTCCTGCCGGCGAGCCTCGCTGGTCAGTCCGCTCCGCCGACGGAGCAAGCCAACACGGCAGTTTCCGAATTGGACCCGGCGAAAGTATCTCCGGCATTCGCCTGGATGCTGGAATTTGCGGGCACCATCGACAGCCTCCCGGAGGACTTCGCTGAACATCACGACGATTATCTTGCCGGGCGCCGAAAACGATGAGACGGCTTTTCGCCGACACTTATTTCTATCTCGCGATGCTGAATCCGCGAGACGCCGGTCACCGTCGCGCCATGAAGATGTTCGAAGCCGGGGGTGTCGGCGAGATTGTGACTACAACCGCGGTCCTGATGGAAATGGCCGACGGCATGGCCCGCATCGGGGAGCGCATGCGCCTCATTCGATTCGTCGACCGACTGCGCAGCGACTCACGAACCCGTTTAGTCGAAACCGACGCTGCGCGCTACTGGCGTGGGTTCGACTTATATCGCAGCCGTCCGGACAAGGAGTGGTCGCTCACCGACTGCATCTCCTTTGTCGTGATGGCTGAGGAAGGCATCGCCGAAGCTTTGACCGGCGACCACCATTTCGAGCAGGCGGGCTTCGTGGCGCTGCTCAAGTAGCTCAGACAACGCACCGCCGAGAACCCGCCCCTAGAAAAACCAGCTCAGCTCCAGCGTCCCACCTAGCCCGTTCAACCCGACGTTGCGGTCGGCGGTGTTGGCGTTGGAGAGGTGCCGGTATTCGACGCCGCCGGTGAGGGCGAGCTTGGGCGTGAGAAAGTAGCGCGCGCCGACCTCGCCGCCGAAGCTGAACGAGAAGTCGCTGCCGAGCAGGCGCTGCACGGAGTCGTCGTGTGCCGCATCGCAGTAGGCGCCGCCGAACATCAGTTGTGCGAAGGGCACGATGCGGGACTGCGGTTGCACGAAGTTGTAGCGCAGGATGATCCCCGCGCCATAGAGCTGTTGGCCGGGGCCGTTGAAGATGTACGCGCCATACCCCTCGACAATGCCTTCCAGATTGCCGCGCAGAATGCCGGGGCCGGCGGGGCTGTAGAGCATCATCCCGAACCGCACCTGGCCGATCGCATAGCCCGTGTCGGGCCTGGTCAGGCTGCCGTTGGTGTTCAGCGAGGCCAGGGCGCCGGCGCCGATCTCGAGCTCCGTGTGGCCTTTGTCGAAGGGCGACTTGTCGACGAGCACCTCCTTCGCGGATTTGCCGTCCTTGACGAAGCCGAGCAACTCGGTCCCGGCATGGGCGGCCACCGTCGCGGCGAGAAGAGCAGAAAGAAATAAGCGCATAAGATTCCCAAGTTTCGGGACGCGACATAGCCACACTAACGCCCACAAAGCGAGCCATTTCCTTCAGGAACCCCGTGACGATCGATTCATGGGGCGGCGGGCGGAATTGTTGGAATCGTCTCTTCATTAACCTCCCTAGCCTTTTCGCGATTTTGCGCTAAAGTCGCGCGCTGAATGCCCATCGTCGCCGAACGCGAACGTCCCCGCGTCCCCAATCACGAGCTCGTCCGCGTGATCGGGCGCGGCGCGTATGGTGAAATCTGGATGGCGCGCTCCATCACCGGCGCCTTGCGCGCGGTCAAGATCGTCGACCAACGGACCTTCGAGAGCGAGTCCTCCTTCCAGCGCGAATTCGAGGGGATGGCGCGCTTCGAGCCGATCTCGCGGAGCGACTCGGGCTTCGTCGACATCCTCCATGTCGGGCGCGATGAGGGCGGCCACTTCTTCTACTACGTAATGGAGCTGGCGGACGACGTCACGGGCGGCCACGTCGAGCCGGCGGAGTACGTGCCGAAGACCCTGCGCACCGAGCTCCAGCGCCGCTCGCGGCTGCTCGTGACGGAGTGCCTGGAGATCGCGATCTCGCTCACCCGCGCGCTCGGCGTCCTCCATTGCCGCGGGCTGGTGCATCGCGACATCAAGCCCGCCAACGTCATCTTCGTCGGCGGTGTGCCGAAGATCGCCGACATCGGACTCGTGGCGGCGAGCGGGCAATCCTCTTTTGTCGGGACCGAAGGCTACGTGCCGCCGGAGGGGCCGGGCACCGTGCAGGCGGATCTCTTCAGCCTCGGCAAGGTGCTGTACGAGATGACGATGGGGAAGGATCGCCTCGACTTCCCCGCGCTCCACAGCGACCTGACCGCGCTGCCGGACAAGGAGCGGCTGCTCAAGGTGAACACGCTCCTCATGCGCGCCTGCGCGTCGGACGTGCAGGAGCGCTACGCCACCGCCGAGGAGATGCTCACCGACCTCGAGCGCATCCGCGACGGGCGCTCGCTCGCGCCGCGCCGGCGCGGCGTGCTCCCCTATTTCGGACTGGCGGCCGCGCTCGCGCTGATCGCCGGCGGTTCGTGGTGGCACTGGGCCCGCCAGCCGGGCGCGGTCAAAGTCGAGAGCGACCCGCCGGGCGCGATGATCGTGCTGAGGGACGCCGGCCAGATGCAGCGCTCGCCGGCGACCTTCGAGCGCCTCGCGAGCGGCCACCACTCCGTGCGCGTGATGCTGCCGGGCTTCGACGCGCGCGAGGTTCCGTTCGACGTCCCGCCGCACCAGGAGCTCGCGCTGCCCGTCGTGCATTTGGAGCGAAGCCATGGCCGCCTCGAGCTCGCCAGCACGCCCGCGGGCGCGGAGTACACGCTGCTTTCCGGCGGCAAGCCGGTCGCGACCGGCAAATGCCCGGCCATCCTCGACCGCCTCGAGACCGGCGAGTACAGCGTGCGTTTCGTGCACGCCGGCTGCCTGGAGGAGCGCAAAGTCGAGGTCCAGCGCCAGGAATCGGCCGCGGTTTCGGCGGAGTTCATCCTGGACAAGGTGGCCGTCTCCAGCGAGCCGCCGGGCGCCGAGATCCAGGTGGATCGTCACCCCGCCGGCGTCGCCCCGCTCGAGCTGGAGCTGACCCGCGGCCCGCACGAGATCACCGCGCGCTATGCCTCGTGGCCGGAGCAAGTCCGGAAAGTGGACGCGCAGTCGGCCGGGACCGCGCCGGTCGCGTTTCGGTTCGAGCGCGGCAGCGTGAAAATCGTGAGCGCGCCCGTCGGCGCCACCGTCCTCCTCGACGGGCGCGCACTCGGCCCGACGCCGCTGATCATCGAGTCGCTGGAGCCCGGCGCCGTCGCGTACGAGCTGCAAATGCCCGGCCACAAATCGACGACGGTCTCCGGCGAGGTGCCGCCCGGCCGGCAGCTCTTCCTCGGCGCGCGGCTGAACCGGCGGTCGGGGCCGCGCCGCGACGAGCCGTGGGAGAATTCGCTCCAGATGAAATTCGCGCCGCTCGGCGCCGTGCTCTGCGGCATCTGGCCGGTGCGCGTGCGCGATTACGATGCCTTCTGCCAGGCGACCGGGCGGGATCGGCAAAAGCAGGATTTCGCGCAGGACTCGCTGCATCCGGTCGTGCGCGTGAATTACGACGACGCCACGGCCTTCTGCGAATGGCTGACGCTCAAGGAAACGCAGGCCGGCTTGCTCGAGGCCGGCCAGCTCTACCGCCTCCCGACCGACGCCGAGTGGAGCGAGGCCGCGGGCCTGCCGGCCGAGAGCGGCGCCACGCCCGAGGAGCGCGACGGCAAGCTGCCGGATTACCCCTGGGGCCGCCAATGGCCGCCGCCCGCCGGCGCCGGCAACTACGCCGACGCCTCGCAAAAAGGGACGACGCTCCGCATTCCCAACTACCGCGACGGCTTCCCGCAGACCTCGCCCGTCGGCAGCTTCGCCGCGAACTCGCGCGGCCTCTATGACATCGGCGGCAACGTCTGGCAATGGGTGCAGGACTCGTACAAGGGAAGCGTCGGCCCGCGCGGCAAGGATTGGGGCGTCCTGCGCGGCGGCTCGTGGGGCACCTCGCGGCAAGCGGAGCTGCGCAGCTCCTACCGCAACGTCGTCGACCGCACGGAGCGCGACGTGATCTTCGGCTTCCGTACGGTGCTCGTGCCGGAGCCGTAACGGGTCGGGGCAGACTCCGAGAACAAGACGGTGGACGGGAACCTTTCCTGAGGTTTAGCATCCCCGCTTGAGTGCCCGTGACCAGGAACGGTCAACCTCAACCCGGAACTCCCCATGAACCGAAACCGAAAACTTGCGGTCGCCGCGACGCTGCTGATCCCGACCCTGACGTCCGCGGCCACGCTCTGGTGGGATTCCAATGGAGCGGCCACCGGAGCGGGCGTCACCCCGACCGGCACTTGGGGCATCAGCGCCTTTTGGAGCACCAGCAGCACCGGCCTGGCGGCGACCGCCAATACCGTGACCACATCGCTCGATACGCTCACCTTCTCCGCCGGCACGGATGCCGTGGGCAGTCCCACCGTCACCGTGAATGGGACGCAGAACGCGCAGCTCGTGAGCATCGAGGAAGGGGCGGTCACCTTCTCGGGTGGGACGCTGGCGCTGGGCGGGGCCACCCGCTTCGTCTCGCCGGTGGTCGGCATCACCGTGGCGGCCGGGGCGGGGAATGCGACGATCAAGTCGAGCCTCAGCATCACGGGTGCGCAGGTCTTCAGCGTGGGCTCAGGCCGCACGCTCGCGCTGACGACGCCCGGCACCTTCACCCGCGCGACCGGATCGGCCCTGAACATCCAGGGCGCCGGGAGCGTCACCTCCACGATGACGAACCTCACGGCCAACCAGGGAGCCACGGGGATCATTGGCCCGTGGGCCAGCATCGGGGCCGGCACGGCCACCCAATACGCCACCTTTTCCGGCAGCACCATCACCGGCTTCACGGGCACGGCGGCGGCGACCCCCGCGAACGTGACCGACACGACGGGACTGGTAAACTATGACCTCGCGAGCTCGCTCGGCGCCTTTCCCGCCGTCGTCTCGGCGAATACGATCCGGTTTACGGGGTCTGTGAACAATAACACGACCCTGGGCGCGACCTCCTTTTCGGTGAATGGACTGATGAATGCCGGCACGACCCAATGGAACATCTCCTTGAACACCCTCACGATTGGCGCCAACCGGGAGCTGGTCGTGAACATGGGCGGGAACCAGATCCGGATCAACAGTAACATCCAGGACAATGCCGGCGGCGCGTCGGCCGTGACCGTTCTCGGGGGCAACATCTTCTACCTCAGCGGCACCAATACCTATACCGGACCGACGACCATCAGCGGCAGCAAGCTGCAGCTTGGCACGACCAGCGCGACCGGCTCGCTTTCCCCCAGTAGCGCCATCATCAACAACGGCGAGCTCGAGTTCAACCGCACCAATGCGATGACGCAGGGCATCGACTTCGCGAGCGTGATCAGCGGCACGGGACAAGTGACCAACGATGCCGGGAGCCTGTCGGCGGTGACCTATCTGAATGGCGCGAACACCTATACGGGGGTGACCAGCCTCGGCGCCGGCACGCTCTCCGTGGCCGTGATCGGCAACGGCGGCGTCGCGGGCAACCTCGGCGCCGCGACGAATGCCGCGGCCAACCTCGGCTTCTTTGGAACGGCCAACGGCGGGCTGCAATACACCGGAGTGACCGCCAGCACGGACCGCAATTTCACGATCTCGATCGCTCGTACCGCGGTCTTCGAAGTGACGAACAGCGCGACCAATCTCACGTTCACCGGCGGGAGCGACGCGAATTCGGGCCTCATCTTCAAGGCCGGTCCCGGCACGCTCACCTTGGCCGGCAGCATGGCGAACACGGGCGCCACCACGGTCAATGCCGGCACGCTGGTGCTGGACTACACCGCCACCAACTCGAGCAAGCTCTCGAACACCGCGGCGCTCATCTTCAGCGGCGGCACCCTCCAACTCGACCGCGCCACGGCGGCGAGCGGCAACCACGTGGAAGTCGTCCTTTCCACCACGCTCAGCGGAGCGGCCAGCATCACGCGCGGCGCCGGCACGACCACCGCCGTGTTGCAAATGAATGCCATCACCCGCAATCCCGGCAGCAGCGTGGACTTCGGGGCGGCCAGCATTGCCAATACGGATACCAACAATGCCACCGGCACGGGAATGCTCGGTCCGTGGGCCACGATCAACGGCACCAATTGGGCGAAGAGCGTGGACAGCGGCGCGGCCGATACCGCCATCACCGCCTACAGCTCCTATACCGACGTGGCGCGACTCGGCGGAACGCACATCATTGCCGACGGGGCCACGACGAATGTGCGCATCGTCGAGGGCAGCGGCGCGGCGGGCAGTTTCACGCTGGGCGCGACCGTCACCACGATCAACACCCTGAACCAAAGCTCCACCGGCGGCCCGGCCAACATCACCACCGCCGGCCATACGCTCGCCGTCAACGGCATTCTCGCCGGCCTTGGCTCGAGCGCGTTGACGATCGGCGCCGGCGTGAACAGCGGCACGCTCACCGCCGGCGCCGCGGGCGGCGAATTGATCCTGCTCAACTACGGCGGCGGCCTCACGATCAATTCCACGATCGCCGACAACGGCGCCGCATCCAGCCTCACCCAGACCGGCCCCGGCGTCACCGTGCTCGCCGGCACGAACACGTATACCGGCAAGACGATCATCAGCAGCGGCAAGCTCAGCATCGCCGCGGAGAGCGGGCTGGGTGGCAATCCCGCCGGCTACACCGTCGACCAGTTGACGCTGAATGGCGGCACCCTCTTGAGCACGGCCGCCTTCAGCATCGACGACGGCAACCGTGGGATCCGGCTCGGTCCCGCGGGCGGCACCTTCGAGGTCGGCGCCGGCACCCTGGCCCTCGGCCCGACGAATATCATCTCCGAATCGAGCCTGCCCGCCCGCCTCACCAAGACCGGCCCCGGCACGCTCTTGCTCTCCGGCGTCAACACCTACACCGGCCTCACCACGGTGGCCGATGGCATCCTCGCCTACGGGGTCGGCAATGCGCTCGCTTCCGGGGCCGTCACCGTCGCGGGCGGCACGCTCTCGCTCGGTGGCAATAGCGACACCGTCGGCCCCGTCACCCTGAGCGGCGGCTCGATCACCGGGACCACCGGCACGCTCACTGCCACCAACTTCA
Organism: Chthoniobacteraceae bacterium; assembly: GCA_035997375.1. GTDB lineage: Bacteria > Verrucomicrobiota > Verrucomicrobiia > Chthoniobacterales > Chthoniobacteraceae > DASYIS01. The sequence continues at coordinate 12,341 of DASYIS010000562.1, read as the reverse complement.
ACGTCGAGAGCGGCTCCATCAGCGCGAAGCTGGCGGGCGCGGGCATCACCATGATCAAGACCACCGCCGGCACCGTGACCCTCACCGGGGCGACGACCTTCACCGGCCGCACGGCCATCATCGCCGGCGCGCTGGAGGCGGCCGGCCCCGGCGCGCTCGCCGCCACCGCCGGCATCCAGGTCAGCGGGAGCGGCACCCTGCGTTTGGCCGGTAGCGGGGATCGCATCGGCGACGCCGTGCCCGTGCAGTTCACGGGCGGCACGTTCGAGACCGCCGGCCTTTCCGAGAATGCCGGGGCCTTCACGCTCGCCGGCTCCGCGACCCTCGATCTCGGCGCCGGCGCGAGCGTGCTCCATTTCGCCGACAGCAGCGCGTTCGCCTGGAGCGGCACCCTCAGCATCACCAACTGGAGCGGCTCGCCGACCGGCGGCGGCACGGACGAGCTCTTTTTTGGCACGACGGCCAGCGGCCTGACCCCTGCGCAGTTGGCGTTGATCAGTTTCGTGGATCCAGTCGGCTTCGCCCCCGGCACCTACGCGGCGACGATGCTCGCCGGCGGTGAAGTCGTGGCCATCCCCGAACCCGCTTCCGCCGGCTTGCTCGCGTCCGGTTTGCTGGGGCTGCTCGGGTTCCGCCGCGGCCGCGCTCGGAGAGCGTGACCGCTCCCGGCATCCACAGATCGGATGCGGTGTAGCTAAGCCTTAAGACGGGAATGGATAGCCACAAAAAGGCACAAGAGGCACAAAAGAAACGGCTTTCGAGAAGCGCCGCAGTCTCCCGCTTGGTGAGGTTCCGCCGGCTCGCGTTGAAGTCACACGTCCTTCTTTTTGTGCCTTCTGTGCCTCTTTGTGGCGAAACCCATTCCGGTTTTCAGGCTAAGAACGCCAATCTCCTGTTGGCGAGTTTCCGAGGGGCTTCTTCCGATCACTAGACTCCTCGATTTGCCGCGCCGCGCGACTCGCCGGGTCGGGAGATTGGCGTCCCCAGCGCCCTTATGGGTTCCGCTTCATCCGCGACAGCTCCGGCCGGCTGAGCTCCACCCGATAGATGGTCTCATTCGGCTTCATCACGTCGAGCTGATCGCGCGCGATGATGCCGATGTATTCGGCATCGCGCTTGAGCAGCGACTCCTCGCGCACGCGGCGGGCTAGCAGTTGCTTCTGGTGGTCGATCTCACCTTTCAGCGCGGCGAGCTGCAGCTCCTGCGCTTTCTGCGTGTTGACTTCAGGCAAATAGCGGTACCCCACGGCGGTCAGCACCGTGACGGCAATCAGCACCAACAGGAGACGATTGAGCGATACCCAAAGTCCCCCGGGCGCCGGATTCGAATAGTTGCTCTTGAGGCTCACTTACGCGCGCATCTTACCGCCATAAACGGCGTTGTCACCAAGTTCTTCTTCAATTCTTAGCAATTGATTGTACTTCGCCACGCGGTCGGTGCGGCAGAGCGAGCCGGTCTTGATCTGCCCCGCGTTGGTCGCGACGGCGATGTCGGCGATGGTCGTGTCCTCGGTCTCGCCCGAGCGATGCGAGATGACCGCCGTGTAGCGGTTCTCCTTCGCGAGTTCGATGGCGTCGAGCGTCTCGGTCAGCGTGCCGATCTGGTTGACCTTCACGAGGATCGAGTTGGCGACGCCGCGCTCGATCCCCTTGCGGAGGAAATCGACGTTCGTCACAAAGAGATCGTCGCCGACGATCTGCGTCTTCGCGCCCATGGCGTCGGTGAGGATCTTCCAACTGTCCCAATCGTTTTCCGCACACCCGTCCTCGATCGAGATGATCGGGAACTTCTTCTGCAGCTCCTGATAGTAGGCGACCAGCTCGGCCCCGGTGCGCTCGGACTTGTCGGATTTCTTGAAGACGTACTTGTTCGACTCCTTGACGTAGAACTCGCTGGAGGCTGCGTCGATTGCGATGAAGATCTCCTCGCCGAACTTGTAGCCGGCCTTCTTGGTGGCCGCGGCGATCGTCTCGAGCGCATCGGCCGCGTCTTTCAGAACGGGCGCGAAGCCGCCTTCGTCGCCGATCGCGGTGGAGAGCCCGCGCCCCTTGAGCACGCCTTTCAGCGCGTGGAAAATTTCCGTGCCGGCGCGCAGCGCCTCGGCGAAGGTGTCGAACTTCTTCGGCACGATCATGAACTCCTGGAAGTCGATCGGCGCATCGGAATGCGCGCCGCCGTTGAGGATGTTCATCATCGGCACCGGCAGCACTTTCGCGTTGGGTCCACCGAGGTATTTGAAGAGCGGCAGCCCGACCTGGTTCGCCGCCGCATGGGCCGTGGCGAGCGAGACGGCGAGCAGCGCGTTCGCGCCGAAGTTCGACTTATTGGGCGTGTCGTCGAGCTCGATCATCGTCCGGTCGACCAGCGCCTGGTCAGTCGAGTCGAGGCCCTTGAGCTCCTCGGCGAGCGTGTTTTCAATCGCACCGACCGCCTTCGTCACCCCCTTGCCGAGATAGCGGTCCTTCACCCCGTCGCGCAGCTCCCAGGCCTCGTGCTCGCCCGTGCTCGCGCCGCTCGGCACCGCCGCCCGCCCGATCGCGCCGCCCGCGAGCTCCACATCGCATTCCACCGTCGGGTTCCCCCGCGAGTCGAGAATCTGCCGGGCGCGGACATCGGTAATGATCGTCAAAGACATAAAGGGCGAAGTGTGTAGAGGAAGGCGAGCGCGCTGGGCGAGCAGAAAGTGATTCGGGCTCTCGGTGAATCGCGCCGCGAGAGGCGAAGCGCGTCCGAATTTTGCACATTTTGCAACGGGCTCTCAGAGTGACACGCCAACCGAGCGCCTGGAGGGCGCCGCGCCGTCGGCGCTTGGCTGCGGCGGAGTTTTGAGCGTGGATCGTCCTGGCCCCGCCGCCAAAGAGCACGCCCGGCTGAATTTTGCACATTTTGCAAAGGGGTCTTAAATTGAAAACGCGCCTGGAGGGAACCGCGCCGTCGGTGCCGGATGACCGCGGCGCCCCACCAAGGCGCAAGGCCGGCTGAATTTTGCACATTTTGCAAAGGGTCTCAGAGTAAAAGCACGGAACCCCGGATCGCGCCGCGAGTCTTGCAAAGAATCGATGCCTCTTCGGGAAGCGTTCGTTCGATAGAAACGCGACGGGTGAGTTTTGGCGTGCGAAAATGATGCCCGGAATTTCGGGACGAATTGTCACGTTTTTTCGTCTCGAGGCGCGCCGCCGCTTGCATTTATCGGGAACGAGACAGCCGCAGTCCGGTTGTTCCACGGCGATTGTTCCACGCTGCGCCGCGCTGGCCTTTGAGAAGAGACCAACCATCGCCGGCCAACCCCTGCCATCGGTTGCGTACATCGCTTCCCCGTCCGCAGTGGCTGGATCCAGAATGGTCATCGATTCTTCGCGCTGCTCTTCCGACTCCGCGGCTCCTGGCCCAGTTGGCTCCCACCGGGTGCGCGGGCAAAACGAGCGCGGTCTCCCGATGACCGTCACACGAAGCAAGGATTTCCTCATCCCACGATTCCAGCACCGAATCTCACAACCCCTATTGGAAAAGTGTTTCACTTTTTTCTTTCACAAAATTCTCGCCCAACTTGCGCGCTGGCGGGCGCGCCTGAGCCGCTACGCTGGGATGCACATGGCACGCTCGCGCTTCGTCGAGTGTCGATAGTGAGCTCTGACCCAGCTCTGACCCCTCTGCCCCCTAAAGGGCGAAGTGTGCAGAGGAAGGCGAGCGCGCTGGGCGAGCAGAAAGTGAAGCACCTGTGGTGAACGGCAAGCGCGGCCCCGATTCGGCGGATGCTCACCGCAGACACGGTGCAACCTGCGACGGAAGGGTCTGCCGCGCAGCGAGCGGCTGCCGGTCTATGGACCGTCCAGAGACTGCTCGATCAAGGCGGCCAACTTTCGTGAACACGCGGGCTCAGCCCGGATCGCTGAGAGAAATTCGCGCCGATATTCCGGGATGCCGAACCCTTTGATGTCCTGATCTTCGGCAGGAAGGAAATCCCCATAGCGGGAGATGATTTCCTGGGCTTCGGGCGATCGCTGCGTCAGTTGGGCAATCTCCAACTCGACCATCGCCTTTGCCGCTTCGACCGCCGCATCGTCCCGGTGGGTCCGGATGACGCTGCCGAGCAGTTTCAGCCAGCCGAGGCCGACCCGCGCGGTCTTGGGTTCTGAGCCGATAGTGAGCGAGGACGGCTTCTTGTCGAGCGCGGCACGTGCCTGCAAGATGCCATTCCCGAAGAACTCCCGGCTGGTTTTGGAATCTTTGCCCGACTTCGCCGAGGAGCGGAGGGCCGCGTAGACGAGTTCGGCCTTCTCCCATGTGCGCCACTTACCCTGAAGCGCAGGATCATCGATATGATACTGCAGCCAGAGAGCGGCAGCGGCGGCGGCTTGGGGAGTAGAGGTGGAGGTGCCCTGACCATCCAAGTCGATGAGGTCTTCCTTCTCTTGGCCTTCGGGGAGATGGGGCCAGGGGACGTTCGGAGAAAAGGCTGCAATGGCATTGGTCATCCAGTCCGCGGGGCCCCAGTTCCCTCTGAGGCGCCAACTACCAACCGGACCATTCTTTTTGTCGTAGGCTTTGGGCGGGTACCCATACGTTTCCAGTTCAGCGGTTACCCCACAGACGCACATGGCACATGGGAAGGCGGCCGGATAGACGACGAAGCGTGGAGTGTGGACGGGGTATGGTATGTGAAGGAAAGTCGGAGGCTGGAGATAATCGCCCGAAGCGAAGAACATCGCTATACCGTGCCGGTACGCGTCGTTCACCGCATCTGCCAGTGCACGGGAAGGAAGCCCACCGTGACTCATCGAGATGACATCACAATTCTGGGCAATGGCGTACCGGATCGCGCGCGTGGTGCCGGAGGCCCGCTGGGTGATGAATGGATTTTCGACGTGAACCACACTGGTCGCGACGCGCATCGGGACGATCTCGATCATGGGAGCGCCGCCCAGCGTGCCTGAGAAGAGCGTCTCGTTCTTTCGGCCGACAATGGTTTGCAGGTCACTGGCGAGAATGCCGATCGTGCCGGTGCCGTGGCTTTGGTTCTCTTTGGGCCCTGGCGAATCCTTGAGCGCCGCTCCATCGGAAATGTGTAGATCTTCAACGAAGTTTCGGCCCAAGGCAGCGAGAACATGCGGAGGGCAAGCGATGTGCTGAGGATCGTAGCCGGTGTCCAGGAAGGCGACGCGGACGCGCTTGGACGTGCCGGCCAAGTTCTCCTCGACCTTCTTTCGTGCATCGGCGAGTTGGGAATGGTCGTTATCTTGGTACTCTTCCAGCTTCTTGAAGAGCGGCCAGTGCTTACTAGGTTCAGCTTGAGCCTTGCCAGCTCCCGCTGGCGGTGCACTGGCCGCCGCGGGCGCGACCGTCCTCTTCACTAGCGGCGAACTTACCGCAAAATCGGGTTCGATGATTTCGACATCGCCGCCGGAGACACCGCTCTGCCGGAGAGCTGGAATAGCGCTCTCTGCGCCGCGCGTATCATCCACTCCGCTTCCCTCACCGAGCAAGGCGTAGGCAATATCCCAAGGGTTTCCGGGCTTGCCGGCGGCGGGATCTTCGCTGCGCGTGCGATTTTCGCTCTCGCTCGGCGCGAGACGATACCAATTACTGGCGGCGGCATCCTCCGCACGCACCTCACGGCCGGAGCCGAGCGGCTGAAAGGTCCATTCATTGGGGAGCGCGGCAGAGCGAACCGACCTGGTGCGCCCCGGCTTCAGCTTGATGAGAAAAGCACCGGTGGATTCGACCGTGATGGTCTCTTCGCCAGGCGCGGCCAGCGCCGAGAGGTGAAGAAACGGCTCGCAGAGAACGAAGGCGGCTGTAATGAGGCGCAGCGTCATATCGGTTATTTGGGGGGATCGGCTTTTTTGGGAATGGGAACGGCAGCGACGGTCGCGAGAGGATCGCCGTAGAAGCAGTAAGCGGCAAAACTAATCGTGTCCTTTTCCGCCGGATTCTTGTAGGCTTTGGCTCGCATGTCGCGAATGATTTCCGCCAACCGGAGGTTGGGCTTGTTGGAAAGGGTGGTATAGAACTCGGCTGCGGCTTGGCCGGCGGTGGTGTCCAGCACGCTCCAGAGCGGAGCGATTACCGCGCCGGCATTTCCTTTAACGAACGCGGGTGCGAATCCGCCAGCGCCGGTCATCGTGGGAATCGTTTGGCCCACCTGACAGGCGTTCAAGAAAATGAGCGGACGGCGCTGACAGAAAAGCTGAAACTCCGAATCACCCGTCAATTGGCTCACGGAGATCGACTGGCGGTCTCCGCCTTTGGGCTGGCCGGTGATCGACTGACTGCCTTCGTTAGCATTGGCTGAGCTGCCGTGGCAGATTAGGTGGAGCAGATGAACGTCGTCTGGATGGAGCGCGTCGACCAAGCCGGCGAAGCCGCCATCCTGAATTGGGGTCGCCACGTTCAGGTTATCGATGGCGCGGTGTTCCAATCCTGACTTGTCGAGTTTGTCATCGCCATAGTACTGAGGTGCCCAGAGAACGCCTTTTTGAATCTTTATTGAGCGCTCGGGAAACGGAATGCGGACGGGCGCGCCGAATGGTGCGACCCAACGTCCCATTGCACATTTGGCGCCCAGCGGATCCGGTGCTTCTTTGCCCGATGCCGGAGGCACCAGAAGTTCCCAAGGGATATGCGGCTCATCGGAAAAGATGAGAATGGACTTCGGAAATTTGTCGCCTTTCAGTTCAGCCAGCGTCTGGCGAAATCTGGCCGGTGCGAGGAGATAGAGGTTAGCACCGTTTTGCCGCAAGCCATCGAGAGCTTGACGAGCATCGGGGGTACGCGAGTACTCCGCGAAATTCTTGTGGAGCTCCTCTTCGGCTTTTTCGGGATATTTGGACCATAATTCGACGGATCCATTGGGTTCTTTCGCTTTGCGAGCCTGGATGCAGTATCGATAACGTAGGGGAGAATCATCGGTCCGCACCACGGTAACCGTCATGTCTGGGCCTTCGGACAGCAAAGGAATGTCTTCAAGAGCGACTTGGGGATCGGCGTCATCCTCCACCGGCCCTTTGGGTTGGAGGGTTGGAGACCGGCCGCGCACCGGGAGGGGAGGGTCGAACGTGATGTTTTCGCGCACGAGTTTGGCGCACGGATACCCTTTGTAGAAAAGAAGAACGGTAATTTCTCCGGTGTCCTCGGCACGATCTCGATTCACGAGAACGTTAAAAGTGATGGTCGAGGACGCTGGCTTGTGCGCTTTGATAACCACCGGCCAATGATCCAGCTTGCCCGTGAATTCGAGCTGCTTTGAGGCGAAAATGTAGGCCGTGAGGGGGAACTCCTCTTCGTTTCCGCCAGGAGCTTGGGGTAGGAATTTGCCGTCCCCTCCCAAGCTTCCCCGCTTCACGGTAATGGAGACGCCGATGGTTTCGTCGCGCGGAACGGGCTCCGCTTTATTGATACGCAGAAATGCGACGGCTTGGAATTTTTTGGCTTGAGCGGCAATCGATGCCCCGGCGGCCGCGCCCCCAGCCGTCGGGGCGGACTCCTGTGCGAAGCCGGAGGCGGCGAGCAGCGAGATTGACGCGAGGATCGTGGAGCAGAGGTGCTTTAGTGCTGGCGAGGAAATTTGGGGGAAAGAGTCGCACTGCCGCGGCGCGTCTTGGTGGTTATTGGTTTGCGAGCTCGTCGAAGCACTCGCTGGCGCTGGTTTTCGCATGTAAGATTCTGGCAACTGTATTCGTTCCGCTGCCGTTCGCTGCGGAGCGCTCAGTAGAATCGAGAGATTGCTTGGAAGGCCAGCATTCGTTTTTGGGTTCGCTCCGCAACAAGCCCATGGCTCGTGCAAATCGTGATTGCAGAAACTGCCGGACATTACCGCCGCCGCTTGACCGTAAGGTAAACTTCCCCGGAATTGTTCCAGTAGAAGCCGAGAGCGTCGTTGGCGAAGCAGCGGAGGACGCCAGTTTGCTGCACTTTGAAGGCCACAAGGCCTGAGCCTATGAGGAAGCAGTGATCATCCGAAGTGGTGGTTTTGCCGATGAGGGCAAACCACGGAGCGTGGGGGCAGCGCTTTAAACACGAGAAAAGAGTCATGTAAGCGCGGTAAGCGGCAGGTGCGTCTCCCGCCGGGCTGACTTTGGCAACGAGGTCCTTCCAATACTGCGAGTCGCATCTAAAATCGTAAACTTCCCCGGCGCGCAGTAGCAGGTGCGTATTGTTAGCAACCTCGCTGGCGCGGAGCCGGACGCAGGCGGACTGGCCCGGGCGCAACGAGCGTGGAGCCTCGCAAGCGTCGGCGCTCGGCGAGCGGCCCGCTGCGTGTACAGCGGAAGAGTCGAGGGCGGTGAACAGGCAAAACAGGCCAAGAAAGCGCAGCTTCATACAGGGGTGGAGTGGTTTTGTGTTAAAACCAAATGGGGGGCAAGCGAATTTATTGCACGCCAAGCCCTGCGAACCGGATCGCGTTCTTCCCTTTGCCCATGCGGGTTCCATATGCCCGATGTACCGCGCCCTAACAACCGCCTCGTCGAACTTCGACAAAGACGTCACTTGCAATAAGCCGCTGCGACCGCGCGAAGGTCGCGAACCCTACAAGAAGGACTTCAGTTCGGACATGGGCCACCCGACGACGCCGAAGCCCGCACGCCGCAGGCGTCGTCCTCGTTCTCGTCCTCGGAAGCGTCGCTCGACCGCCGGATAATCGCTTTCCGCCCTGCCAAGCGGCAGGTTATCCGGCAACTTCGGAGGCGCGACCTTCACTGCCTTGCGGATCTCGATCGGCGCATCGTTCGCCTGCCTTGGACCGGGAGTGCTGCGGCCGTCGGCGATGTATCGCTCCAGGATCTTCGTGAGCCGCTCGACGATCTCGGGATGTTCGGCGGCGAGGTTGTGCTGGTCCCCGAGGTCCGCCGATAGGTCGTAGAGCTGGTCCGGCGGCAATCCGCGCTCTTCGTCCGAGCCGGGGCGCAGGCTGCTCCAGCCGCCGGCAGAGGTTGATTTTTCACTTCCCATGGGGTGAGGAGAAAGTGAAGAACGCGCGCGCCGGCGCGTCAAAGAGGCTGGCCGGCATTGCCTTTCGAGTTCGACCGCTCTTTCCTCTCTCCATGAAATCTTCTCACCTTGTCCTCGCCGCGCTCCTCCTCTCCGCCGGCATGGCGTTCGGCGATTTGGACACGAACCTCAGCGATCTGCGGATCCTGCAGACACCCTCCCTTTCGGCGGAAGAAATGAAGCAGATCCTCTTCAGCTCGAACTTCGAAAACACCAATATGAACGTCTTCGGACTCCGGGTCCAGGTGCACAATCCCTTCCGGGACAAAAGCATCCGGGGGATCGTCGTGAGCGTGCACACCAAGGCCGGTGGACAGGAGCAAACGATCCAGGCGTTTTGCGACCTGAGCTGTGGCCCGCTCCAGAGTACCTGGTCCTACATCGAATTGTTCAACGCCGAGGAACTCGCCAAGCTCTCGCCGGTCGTCAAACTCACGGAGGTGCATCGCGAGGCGCAGGCAGAACCGGAGCCCGCGCCGCAACCGGCGGTCGCGCCGCCACCGACGAGAAATTTCCAAAGCATCCCTATCCTCGAGACGCCCACTTTCACGCCCGAAGAGATGAAGGAGTTCCCCTTTATCGCGAAGCTCTACGAGAATCCCCCGCGCATCTCGGTCGAGTTACACAATCCCTTCCGGAACAAGAGCATTCGGGGAATCGTGCTTCAGGTGCAATACAAGTCCGCGGACGGCAAGGAGCACGCCCTGGATATTTTCGACTTCCTCGAGTGCGCCCCTTTGAAAAACGCCCAGCGGAGCGTGGAATTTTACAACTCGGCTGAAATCATGAAGTCCTCGCCGGTGATCACGCTCAAGGAAGTGCATCGCGGGGAGTAGACTTCGGGGCCTCCAGTGGCGCGGATGGGTGCAACGGGATGGCGTGCCGCTTCGCGGTTTGGAGGTCGGCGCCGGGACGGACGCCGCTCCTTGGCCTGTTCGCGACCCGCCTCGCATAGGCGACGTCCAAAAGGCCCACAGGGCCGTGGCTACAACCTGCATGCGCGCGCACTCGCGCCGGAGCGGCTCACCTTGTCCTCAACGTGATTCGATCATCTCGCGCCAAGCGCCACTCTGGCCCGCCATCACGGCTTGCCCTTGCGGATCTGCACCTTCCCGGTGTTGGCCTGCGGCGCGCCGGGCGTGCTGCGGCCCTTCTCGACATAACTCTCCAGCAGCTTCGTCAAACGCTCCACCACGTCCGGGTGCTCCGCGGCGACGTTCTTCTGTTCGCCGAGGTCCGCGGAGAGGTCATAGAGCTGGTCCGCGGGCAGCCCTTTCTCCGCTGCGCTCCCGGGCACCGGGGCGCTCCAGCCGCCGGAGCCGGCGCAGAGCTCGAGCTTCCATTTCCCCTGGCGGATGGCGAAGGAGCCGTTGATCGAATGATGCACGAGCGCTTCGTGTACGGGCGACACTTTCTCACCGTGCAGGACCGGCAGCAGGCTCACGCTGTCTTCGCCCGCATTATCCGGCAGCTTCACGCCGGTGAGCTGCGCGCAGGTGGCCAGGAGGTCGTTCAGGCAAATGATCTGGTCGCTCGTGCTGCCGGCGGGAATCTGCCCGGGCCAGCGCGCGATGAACGGCACCCGATGGCCGCCGTCGAAGATGTCCGCCTTGTGCCCGCGCAGCGGTCCGCTCGGGAAGTGACCCAGCGCCTGCAGCTCGGGAATTTTCGCCTGGGGTGAGCAGCCGTTGTCACTGGTCACAAAGAGCAGCGTCTCCTGCGCGAGGCCGGCTTTCTCCAGCGCCGCCGCGACCGCGCCGACCGTGGCATCGACCTCCATCACGAAGTCCGCGTACGGGTTCAGCCCGCTCTTCCCCTGCCACTCCGGCGTCGGGACGATGGGCGTGTGCGGCGCATTCAGCGGCAGGTAGAGGAAGAACGGCCGGCCGTCCTTCGCCGCCGCGCGCCGACCGATGTACTCGACCGCCGTGCGCGTGAGCGTCGGCAACACGTCGATCGCCTCGAACTCCTCCGCGCCGAGTCCCTGGCGCGTCTGCCCGCCGGGCCGGCCCGCCATCATCGGGAAAGACTTGGCGACCGTTGGCACGACCTTGACCCGGTCATCCTCGAGGAAGGTATACGGCACCATGTCGAGCGAGGCGGAGATGCCGAAGTAAAAGTCGAACCCGACGGCGTTCGGCCCGCGCCGGATCGGCTGCGCGAAATCGACCACGCCCGGCTCCAGGCCCTTCTCGATGCCATCGCCGTAGGCCGGCGCGCCCGGGAGCAGCGGCCACTCCATGCCGAGATGCCACTTGCCGACGCACGCGGTGTGATAACCGGCGCCCTGGAGCAGGCTCGCAACGGTCAGCCGGCCGGGCTCGATGAGCGGCGGGCTCATGCCGCCGAGGACGCCGCTCTGCAGGCGCGAGCGCCAGTTGTAGCGGCCCGTCAGCAGGCCGTACCGCGTCGGCGTGCAGACCGCCGAGCTCGTGTGCGCATCGGTGAATTTCATGCCGGCCGCCGCCACGGCGTCGATGTGCGGCGTCTTGATTTTGCCCTCGGGATTCAGGCACTGCACGTCGCCGTACCCGAGGTCATCGGCCAGGATGAAGACGATGTTCGGTTTCGTCGCCGGCGTCTGCGCCGGTGCGCCTGCCGCGAGCATGAAGACGAATAACGAACAGGCGGCCGCCACGACCCGCCGCCGACCTGTCGCAGGCGGACTCAGACTTGCACTGGTTGGTTTCATGGTATCATGGTTTCATCACCCGGTGTTCCAGGCGTGAACCTCGGCGATGGGTGACTTTTTCATTGGCCGTATGAACGGCGGGGCGGCGTCCGGATCATGGCCCTCCGCCCCCTGCCGCCGCAACCCCGCAATCAAGGGCCTGAACCGCGAGATCATCTTTCAGGCGCCGTTCCGGGCCGGGTCGACCTCGGGAACGTTGAGCGCACGCAGTCTTGGCTTTGCGCGTTCCCCTGGAGATGCCACGCTGACGCTTGTTCAACGCGCCGCTGCATTCCGCAGCGGCCTGCGTTTACCGCATTCCCTCCCATGAACGCTTCCCCTGCTCTCCTCCAAGGTCATCTCGTGTCCTGGCTCCATGCACCGCGCCGGCGGCGCACGGCGGCTCCGCGGAGGCCGCGCGCGCGCATCGAGCCGCTGGAGGCTCGCATCGCGCCGGCGACGTTTGCGGGTACGGGCGGGCCGGCGCTCGACATCACGCTCGATCACGCCGGCGAGGCCATCACCATCGTGGCCACCCCAACCTCCTACACCGTCAACTCCAATTTCGTCGCCGTCGACGGTGGGCAGACCGGGGGACACGTCACCGGCTTTAGCATCACCAGCACCTCCATCGACACGGCCGCGTTCACGACCATTCACATCACGGACAGCTCCACCGGC
>DASYIS010000561.1:0-12686 GCA_035997375.1 Chthoniobacteraceae bacterium | reverse complement strand
CGGAGTCAACGTGGATCTGCGGCTCGACCTCGCCAAGGAACTGCCCGGCCTGCGGACCAATCCAAACCAGTTGCAGCAGGTCCTGGTGAACCTCGGGGTGAATGCCCGCGACGCCATGGAAGGGATCGGGACCCTCTACATCACCACCCGCCTCGCCAGCCGGCCGGCCGCCGCGCCCGACAGCGAGAACGAGCCCGACCGCCCGTGGGTCGAGCTCGTCGTGCGCGACACCGGCTGCGGCATGGACGCCGCGACCAAGGCGCGCATCTTCGAGCCGTTCTTCACCACCAAGCCCGTCGGCAAAGGGACCGGCCTCGGCCTCGCGACGGTCTTCGGCATCGTGAAGCAAGGCGGCGGCCTCCTGGAGGTCGAGAGCTCGCCCGGCAACGGCACCACCTTCCACATCTACTGGCCCGGCATGACGGCGGAGGAATGCGCCGCCACCCCGGCCGCCCCGGTCATCCTCGCGGCGCCGCCCTCCCAGCTCTCGCAGGGCAGCAAGACGATCCTGCTCGTGGACGACGAGAGCGACATCCGCGAACTGGCGGGGCTCACCCTCGAGGAGCACGGCTACCGCGTGCTGACCGCCTGCGACGCCCAGGAAGCCCTCCTGCTCGGCGAAAAACACGGCCGCGAAATCGACGCCCTCGTGACGGACGTGATGATGCCCGGGATCAGCGGCGTGCAACTGGCGGAGTTGCTGACGAAGCGGTTGCCCGATCTGCGCGTCCTCTTCGTCTCGGGCCACAGCAACGAGGCGATCTCCGGCGAGACCCTGCTCGCGACCCGCTCCTCCTATCTGCAAAAGCCCTACCGCGGCAACGCCCTCATCGCCAAAGTCGGCGAAGTCCTCGCCAGTTCCTCCGAATCGCGCCGCGCCGAGCGGACCATGGAAACCTCCCTCTTCGGCCGCGCCTCCATCGAGCACATGGCCAGCCCGTTTGACGACTTGGAGATTGTGGGGTGAGGGGGATCGACCGCGAAGCTCGAGGCATCTGGGTGAGATCCAGACGCGAGCACGATAGTCGCCGCGAGGTCACCGGCAGAGTGGCGTCGCCCACCATGTATCTCATGGCCGGCCGGCTCACCGTCGGATTGCTTTGCCCGTGGCGGCCCGCTTTCATGAACCAGGCTCCGACCCGCAACCGCCCGTACCCGCGCCGGCTTCGAAAGTTGCGTGAGCAACCCTCAACCTCGGAATGATTTGCCTGCGAATCACACGAATCTGCACGAATGACGCGGGATACGTCGATCGAATGGCGCACCCTCTGAGCGCGCCATGTGCTCGGAACAAGTAGTTTGATTCGTGCCCTAATCGAGTGAATCGTAGGCAAACATTCCCGTCTTGAGTTTATCCTGCGGAAGTTGCCGGCGTTGTTTGAGTGAGATCGTCTTCCGGAAGCCTTTTCCCACAGTCTCTCTGGTTTGGGCACGAGGGGAATCGTCCGGCCGTGGCTAGCTTGCGCCAAGCGCTGGTCGCCATTGGCCAACATTCACCCGCCCTCCAACGCGATCTCAGCTCGCGGCGTTTTTCGGGTTTGGTTTGGCGTATTCCGAATGTCGTTTCACCCACGAGTGGTATTGGCTCATCGTCAAGGCACGCTGCAGGAATGGGAGGAGCCAAAACAGCAAGCCGAGCAGGGGCCCCCAGGCGTCGATGCACCATTGGCGGGTATCGCAGAAGTCGCGATGCTTGAAAATCAGACCCTCCTTGAACTCAAAAACCGAGCGAATCGGGTTCCGCACGCGCTTGCCCGTGGGCGGAAAAGTGTATTCGTCGATCAAATCCACCGTGCTCGGCGAACCTTCTCCGTCCACGATCTTGAACGAAGCGCGCAGATCGGTCTCCGAAATGAGATGCCACATCGCACGGATTGGTGTCCGCTTCTCGAGCGTGAAGCCGATATCCCGGAAGGTAGCGTCCGGATGGTAACACTTCTCCATGCCCTCGTAGTCATGGTTGGCCAAGCAGGTATATAGGTTGGTCAGGACCTCGGTTTGCGTTTCCATATTTTTTTAAGGAAGCTCGCCGAAGGTGGCGTCCGCGTCGAGGTCCAAAGTAAATTGGCCTGAAACGCACGTACTCCCTCGCTTTCAACTTGCCAGCCGGGCCGCCTGGGTGAATAACCGTGGCGTTCTCTCCCTTGAATGATGCGGTCCGAGTGCGTGGTGTGGATTGGGCGGTTCGCCGGCGGCGAAGCGCGCGGGTGGGGGCGACGCCAGACGGCACGGCCGGGATGGTTCGACTCCGCACGGGCACGCCGCGATCGCGGGGGGCGGATTTTCAGACGCTTCGAGGCGCTCCCGCGCTCCCGGAGGCGGACCTCCAGCCGCGCCGGCGCCCGTCGGCGCGCGGGGAGGGGGACCTACCGTCGTGGGAGGCGCCCCTCCAACTCCGGGAGGCGCGCCTCCAGATGCGCCGGCTTCCCCTCCGGCTGCCGGAGGTGCATCCCCTGGTGCGCCAAACGCTCATCCAGCGGCTCCCGCTCCTCCTCCGATCGCGAGAGGTGCGCCTCCCGTCGCGCCAGGCGCTCCTCCAGCGTCGCCAAACGCCCCTCCAGCCGTTGGAGGGGCGCCTCCCATCCCGGCCGGGCCGCCTCCGGGCGTCTGGGCCGCGGCCAGTACCGCGTCGGCGACGACCCGGTCGGCGGGTGGAGGTGAGTATCACCGTGGGGGATAATGGCCAACACTGTGGTCTCAGTCGGCATAGGAACGCGCAACGATGTTAGTTACGCCACTTTCCAGTCTTTAGCTGAAGTCAAAACGCAAACACCAAAACATAAGAAACGAACAAAAAATGAAAACCCTCATCCGGTCTTTAACTGCTCTAGTCAAACTGGGTTTTGCCATTGAGGCATCCGCCGTATGTAACTATAACATGGACGTTCAAAATAAAACCGGCGACTCCCGTCCTGGCATCGCCCTTGAATTCAACGGAACATCCCTGCCCTCCATCTCGGACCCTTGTATTTTCATCAACGGCCGTCTCCCTACCTCACAATTCCGCACAAGTGGTTTCACCGTCCACCAACTTGTCAGCCCGCCTTTCCCACTATTCGGCTGGGCTGCGCAGTTCAATCCGACTGCGATCCAAGGTAATGATTGGGTGCATATAGGTTTTTCGGTTCCGGGGAACACGGTTAATTTGAAACGCGGCATCTGGTTACAGGGAAATTGGCCCAGCTATTCGGAGGTCATCGGCGCTGCGTTTTATCGTGTGCCCCGCCTTCAGATCCATACCAAGGGAAAGACGTTGGAGTTCTCCAACGGCCCATCAGGGTTACCAAGAACCAGCCAAGCGATCGTCATCGAAGATGGAACCGTCGAGTATTACAGGGAGCACCAACCATTGAGAAGGCTCAATGCGACCAGCAAACGCAAGCCCATGCTCACCGTCCGGCTTGATTTGGGTGAGAGGGTTCTAAAGGATGGTCGGTCGTTCAAAATTCCGTATCAGCCTCCTCTTGGGGCGAGATTTGCCGTCTTTCACTTTACAACCCGCGGTCTGTCGCATTCAGGACTGAGCCGTAGTTGGGCGGAATTCCAGCTTTTTTAGCTTAGCCAGGGATAAGGCCGAACAGGCCGGGCTTAACATCGACGCGGGGCAGGCCAGCGGGCGGAACGTCGATGCTAAAGGGGTTGAACCAGCCCAGCCGAATGACGGCGGCGGCGTCCCTTGGGAGATCGCTTGCCCCCTCGTTCCCAAGTTGCACTGGGAAGCGCTTTGGGAACGCCGCGCTGTCTTGAAACTCCGTTTCCCAAGGCGGCCGTGAACTGAAGTGCCGTTGCGTTGCGGAGCGGTGAGGGAAACGGAGTTTCGGGCGGCAGGCCGGCGTTCCCAAAGCGCTTCGCCAAGAGTCTGTCGGACGTAGCGAATTGAAGGCGTCTTACCGACGAATTTTCGCCTCCAAGCGCGCATGTTTTGGCGAATATGCGGCCTGTGGAGGCCTACGCTTCGTAAGTCCGACAGACTCCTAACTTTGGGAACGAGAGGGGACGAGGGAGTAACGGGGAGAACGCTAGCCGTTCCTCCATCGAATTGCATTTCCCCGCGAACGGGTAATCCTACCCCACTGCGATGAAAACTCCGCTCCGATCCCAACACGCACACGATGGGGACGGGCGATGTGCCGGTCGCGGGCACCTTTGCGGCGGCGAATGCCATGATGCCCGGCATCAGCGGCGTGCAACTGGCGGAGTTGCTGACGAAGCGGCTGCCGGATCTGCGCGTTCTCTTCGTCTCGGGCCAAGCAACGAGGCGATCTCCGGCGAGACGCTGCTCGCGACCCGCTCCTCCTTTTTGCAAAAGCCCTACCGCGGCAACGCCCTCATCGCCAAAGTGGGCGAAGTCCTCGCCGCCCTCCTCCGCCTCGCGCCGCGCCGAGCGGCTGGCCGGCCCGTTTGACGACTTGGAGATTGTGGGGTAGAGGGAGCCCGCTTGCGGAGGCGCCGGCCCGAAACTCACCCCGACTCTCTTCCCCCTCGACTCTCAATATGCCGACCTTCCCCACTACGAGCAAGCGGCTCAACCATAGGTTCGGCGCTTCCAAGTTCACGACGATGCGTTACCTCACCATCACTCTCATTTGCGGTTTTGTCGCCACCGGGTTCTCAGCGGAAGTGTCCCTCGACCTCAAGGCAATGGACGCGACACTCGAAAAAATCGCAGCCCATGCCAAAGGTTTCCCGCCGACTTTCGCCAGTGCCGCCGAACGCAAACAAACAGAGCACGATTTGAAGGCTGCCATCAAAGTCCTTGATGCGGCCGTCGGCCAATACCCTCACGATCCCGAACTCTTGTTCCGGGACGGCTATGCAAACGCCATGGGCCAGCACCTCGACCTCCCGGGTTGCGACCAACAGTTCATCAAAGCCTTTGAAGAGTTCCTGAAGCTCAAACCCAACGACAAAAAAGGGAACTTTCTCTACGGAGGATTCCTTGCCGCCACGGCCACTCGCCAGAAGGACTGCGTTCCCTATCTCAAAAAGGCCATCGAGTTGGGAGAGCCGGATGCACACTACACCCTCGCGTTTCACTATCTCACCCAACAGAATAAGGAGCAGGCCATTCACCATTTGACGGAGTATGCAAAGGCATATCCCGACGAGGCCGCTGCCATTAAGGCCAAGATTGCAGCAATCAAGGAGGCCAACATCAAAGTCAAACGTGAGGGTCCACCTTCCAACAAATGACCGAAGAACGCTCGCCGGCCGTTTCCCTCATCGGCCGTCGCCTGTCGACCTTCCGGCCCGCGAGCGAACGGCCGGCCCGTTCGACGATCTGGAGATCGTGGAGTGACTTCGGATCTACTGTTCGAGTCGCGTCAGCTCATCCCAAGTGATCGCCGGATCCGCCGCGATTCGTTCCAGGCAGCTCCGGCAAAGGCAGCGCCGCTCGGCCACGTGTCCGAGCAGTCGCTCCAGCGCCGCGGCCGAAACCGACAACCCCGCACACCAGCACGCCCCTTTGAATCCCTCCCCGGTCTCCATGCGACACTCGTTCGGCCCGGCGCACACGGGGCAGCAGTTCGGCGCGACGCAAAGTTTCCCATGGTCGAGACGCTCGGGGGCGCGATAGTTGGATTCCGGCATGAAATGACTGCTTACCCTAAACCCGAAGACGACGACAAGAAGATGCCCAAGTAAGAAGGTGCGGGAGTTATTCCCACCGCCGTCGCCCAAGCCCATGCCCGACATTCATCCACCCGAGCTCCTTCAACCTTCGGAAGAGTTGCTCTTGCAGCAACTGCTGCAAGTGCAGTTCTGGCAGCGCCAACATCCGGAGACCGAGCCCGCGCTCACGTCCGATGAGGGCGCCTCGAGGCAAGCGATCGCGCTGCCGGAGAAGTGGGAGCTCACGCGCGGACTGGAGCTTCATTCCTGGCAACTGGATTGCATCGAACGCTGGTTCGCCGCGGGCCGGCGCGGAGTTTTCAAAGTCGTCACCGGGGCGGGCAAGACCATCCTCGCGATCGCCATTGCCGAGCGTCTGCAGCGCACGCTGGCGCCGGACCTCCGCGTCGTCATCGTCGTCCCGACCGTGGTGCTGCTCGAGCAATGGCGCGAGGAACTTTTGACGCGCAGCAACCTGCCGCCCACCGCGATCGGACTCCTCGGCGGCGGTGCAGACGCGTCGTTCGATGACTCCACGCGCATCATCGTGGCCGTGCTGAATTCCGCCGCGCGCAAGCTGCCGGAGCTCGTGCGCTCCGCCGGCGTCGGTGCCTCGGTTCTGCTGATCGTCGACGAATGTCACCGCGCCGGCTCGGCCGAAATGCAGAAGGTCTTCCAGGCGGAGCGCGCCTTTTCGCTCGGCCTGTCGGCGACGCCGGAGCGCGACCACGACCCCGACGACGATGAAACAGAAGAGCCGCTCCACTTCGACGAGACGGTCCTGGGCCGGGAGCTTGGCCCCGTCATCTTCGAGCTGAACTATGCGGAGGCGATCCGGCTCGGCGTCCTGCCGCCGTTCAAGATCATGCATTACGGCCTGGCCCTGACGCCGGCGGAGCGCGCGCCATACGACAAGGTCAGCCGGGAGATCACCGATCTCCGCAAAGAGCTGGAGCGCCCCGGACGCAAGGGGCTCGCGCTCATCCGCTGGTGCCGCTCCAAGGGGGCTGCAGGCAATGGCGCCGCCGCCGGGTTGATCGCGCGCACGGCCGAGCGCAAGCGCCTGCTCTTCCGCATGGCAGAGCGCGCCACCGCGGTCGCGCGGATCCTTCGGCAAGCCTTCGCGGAGAACCCGGAAACAAAGGCGATCCTCTTTCACGAGAGCATCGATGAAGTGATGCGGATCTTCGCGCTGCTGCGCGCGAGCGGCTTCGCCGTCGTGGCGGAACACAGTGAGTTTCCCGACAGCCTGCGGGCCGTGTCGCTGCGCCTGTTCCGGAGCGGCGTCGCGCAGGTGATCGTCTCCGCGCGCTCGCTCATCGAGGGCTTCAACGTGCCGGCCGCCGACCTCGGCATCATCATCGCGGCCACGTCATCGGTGCGTCAGCGCGTGCAGACGCTCGGCCGGCTGTTGCGCCGGTCCACCGCGGCCGACGGCTCCGAGAAGCAGCCCGTCCTGCACGTCCTCTACGCGAGCCAGACGGTCGACGAGTTGATCTATGAAAAGGCCGACTGGGAACACTTCGTCGGCGCGGAGCGGAACCAGTATTACCTCTGGCCCGACGTGGCGCGGACCGCCCCGCAGCCAGCCGTCAAGGCGCCGCGCTCGCCGGCGCCCGATGAGTCTGCGGTCGACGAAAGCATCTTGCGTCCCCGGGCGACCTATCCCGGCGACATCGAACAAGGTCTCGCCTTCACCCGCGACAGCCAGGGGACCATTCGGACGGAGGACGGCTTCTTCATTGAGCCGAACCCGGAGTTGGTCGCCGTGCTGAAACAATCGCTCAAGACCGCCGGCCGCTTCCGCGTGACGCCCCTGCGCCGGTTCGTCCTCGAGCTGGAGAAAATCGAAAGCGGTTGGCGCGGCGTCTATCTGGGCCGGCTCACCGCGCCCTTGGTCGTCGTCGAGCATCCCGAGGAGGCGCTGGCGGAACGCGACTGGAAGCCCGGCGACTCCTATCCCCTCACCCGCGCGGTCGGCGAGACCTTTTCCGTCCTCCAGCGCGATCCGCGTCTGCTCGCCATGAAAACGCGCGGGACCGTGCGCTTCGTGCCCCAGCTGACCGAGATGCCCGATCTTCAAAAACGCAGGACGCTGTCCAACATCCAAACCTATCTCCGCACCGCCTACACCAAAGGCCACAAGGTCAGCAAAGTGACGGTCACCAAAGAAGGGCACGTGGTCTATATTTGGGAGAACCAGGCCTACTTTGTTGGGCATGCGCCGGAAGGTGCCGGGGGGTTTGTTTTCGAAGCATAACACAATTCCACTCAATATGGCTATTCCGAAGGTAATTCCGAAACAACTTCCAATGCGCCCGGGAAAGAACTCTCGATACACCCTGAAACGGGCTTTCGGAGAATGGTGGGTCCACTACCAGTCGACCTCAGGCGACATCGCCGCCGACCAACCACACCCGCTCTTGGCGGAACGCATAAACCGGCTCAAACTCATCTCTCACGATGAGGGCGGAAGCTTCAGCATTAACGAGCACTCCCAAGTTATTGCACGGATGAAAGGACCGACAGGGTCGGATCGCGATTCGATTCACGTAGTAGATATTGGGGGCGGGGCGGTCTTCGCTTATCCCAACGTCATCACTTTCCAAAATGGAGCACTCGATCCGACGTCAATCCTCTCAGAAGGAACGCCATGGACAGGCCCTCTCTGCGGATCGACCTACACCTTCAGCATAAGCGGAAAGCGTGATAACACGTCAGGCCAATTTGAAGAAATTCTTATAAAGGATTCGAGCGAACGGCTCTCGCAGCATGTCTCAGGAATTCCTTCATATCCGCCACCGCAGGGTCCATTGGCCGAGTTTTTGGCAGCCCTCCGCCGAGTTTTGCCTGGGGGCGGCCGGTTTCGCATTAATGAACATCGGCGTGTTTTCACCTCGAATCCGCCTCACTTCTTCGTTGGCATCGCTCCACCAAGTCCACTGTGGTTCAGACCGATTCCCGCGTTTCCTTAGCATGGACACGACGCCTGCCTTCGTCGAGGATATACGGAACCTGCCGCCGGGTTTGTGTTCGAATCAAGCTAAGATGCCTTTGCCTATGCACGCCGCTTATCCCGTTATTCTTTACTACAAATACGTCCGCGTGGACGACCCCGAGGCGCTGGCCAATGAACAGCGCGCCCTCTGCTCCGCGCTCGGCCTGAAGGGGCGCGTGTTGATCGCCACCGAGGGCATCAACGGCACGCTCGCCGGCCCGGCGGCGGCGGTGGAGCAATACGTCGCCGCCCTCCGCGCAGACCGCCGCTTCGCAGACATGGAGATCAAGATGAGCGAAGGCGACGCCACGACCTTTCCCAAGCTCATCGTCAAGGTGCGTCCGGAGATCGTCACGCTCAACGCCGGCCTCCCGCTCGCGCCCGATCTCTCGAATCACCTGACACCCGCCGAGTGGAAGCGGACGCTGGAGGAGGAGCCCGACGTGGTCTTGCTCGACGTGCGCAATCGCTATGAATCCGCGGCGGGAAAGTTCGCCGGCGCGGTCGCGTGCGACATCGAGCACTTTCGCGAGTTGCCGGCCTACGTGGACCGGCTCGCGGATCTGAAAGAACGCAAGGTGCTCATGTATTGCACGGGCGGCATTCGCTGCGAAAAAGCGTCCGCGCTGTTGCGCACCAAAGGCTTCACGGACGTGCTTCAGTTGCACGGCGGCATCGCGGCGTACCAGGAGCAGTTTGGCAACGACCACTGGCTCGGCGAATGTTTCGTCTTTGATCAACGGATGACCGTCAAAGTCGAGCGGGCGTTGGTCCCCATCGGCCGCTGCGCGCACAGCGGCCGCCCGACCAGCCGCTTCGTCAACTGCCTGCACGATCCCTGCCACGTCCTCTTTCTGCTCGCGGCGGAGACGGAGCACGAAAACACCGAGACCCGGCTCTGTCCGGAGTGCCTGGCCGCCGACCTCACCTCCGCGACCGCAGACTACAAGGGCAGCCCGGCGCGCCGGCGCTAAGAGCGAAGCGCCGCCCAATCCTCGCCGGCCGCCCGCAAGTGCGCCCCGCCCGCTCGTCCATCCAGCATCGCACCCTCCGCCTTCAACGGCAGGAGCGCGTGGATCGTGCCGGCCTCGTCCACGATCTCCAGTTGAATCCGGTCGCGAAAGAAGACCTTGCGGCGCTCCAATTTTACTACGCTTCTCCAAGGCACCAGAAAGGGCGGATGCCACGGGCGAAAGAGGAAGAACGGGTAGAAGTAAATGCCATATTCCGTCGGGATGCAGCGGAGGGCATTGCGGTAACTGGTCCAAACGCCGAGCCGGGCGGCGAGCACGTGAAAAGCCGTGCCCGGCGGCCGCTCCGGCGCGCCGTAGCGCTCCGCGAATCGCGACCAACCCATCCACGAGATCACGCGCATCACCACCACCCACATCGTGACGAAGAGGAACGGGAAGACGTAGGGAAAGCATTCGTCGAATGATCTTTGCATGTCAGAACCTTACTCCGGCGGCGCTCCCCGACAAGGGCGCCGGCTCGCTCCCTCATGACTCACAGGACACCGGCCACCAGCACCGTGCCGCTGAGGAACAGGCCGGTGGCGAAGGCAAGATAGGCCAGGCGGAGCAGGCGGTATTTCTTCGTGGCGAGAAAAATACCCAGCGTATAAATCTCACGGATCTGGGCCTCGTAGGTCTTGCTCGGGTCGTTCATCACCTCCTCCATCGCCGCCTCGAACTGCGCGTAATCCATCCGCGCGAAGCTGCCGAAAAAGAGCAGGTTGAAATGCGGATGACCCACGTCCGCCGGCTCGAACTTCCTGATGCGGATCGGCGTGCTTGGCATGACCGCGAACATGGCCAGGACGATGGTCGACAGGGAGAAGATCATCAGCACGATGACGGCATGCTTGAATTGCTCCCGGGCGATGAAGGGCGCCGAAAACGTCAGCATGACGGCCGAGATCGTCATGAGCGCGTTCGCCTTCAGGTCCGCCATCACGCTGAGTTGCATGTGATGCATGCGCGTCTGCCGCAGCATGTGGTCGAGGTGAGCCCCGGGTTGCTGGATTTTCATGGCGTTACCAATCAAGCCTGTACCGGCGGCCGGGCGCGAGGTGAAGCCCGGATTGTTCGCGGCCCGGCACGGTCGCCGGCGGACCGGCAGTCGCGTGGGTCCTCGGGCTGGGCAGATCTTCAAAGGATTCGGGAAGAGTTTGCCGGCCTTGCCATCCGCGCCTGTGCAAGTATACCGGAAGGATCCCTCCCGGACATGAAGGCTGTTCTCCTCTGGTTCGCCACCCTCCTGCTCACCTGCGCGGCCGAGGCGCAGTTCTACGCGCCGCCCGTGGATTTCCACGATGCCGCGCAACGCCGCTTCCCAGTGGAGGCCGCGCGCGTGCTGGCCTGGCTGCACCAGGGTGAGCCGGCGATCGTTGAGATTACCTATCAGGTGCAGACCGACTCGAACGGCGAAACCGTCTGGAAGCTCGAATGGAAACCTGCCGCGCCGGCCGGCCGGGCGCGCACCGCTGCGGTGCGTTATCCGGAGAGCGCGCTCCGCAAGGGGGCCGACTGGTACCGCGACGTCTGGCAGCAGCTCGCGGGCGCGGATTGGGCGCTGCCGAAGAGCGGCGATCCCGCGCTGGAGGCCGCTTTCTGGCAGGGCGCGGAAGGGGCCGGTCTCTCGCGGATGGAAGGCATCGCTGCCGCGTTGAAACAGGCCGCCACCACGCCTCAGCCGGCGGCGGCCGATTCCGCGCGCCTGGCCGGGACGCTGGCGCAAAGCGCGCTCCCGCTGGTCGACCACTGCCTCACGCTCGATGGCGCGCTCCTCGCCCGCTCGGCGGCCTGGCTCTGCGCGGCCGAGCAGCAGGCGGGCGCCCGCACGGCTGCTCCCTGGGCGCCGCTGCTCGCCCTGGCCGGCCGCGGGCCGGAGTCGCTCGCGGCCTGGAGCGCGAGCGAGGAGCCATCAGGAACTGGAGCGCCGTGCTGGCGGGCGTGGGATATCCTCATCCGGCTGCCGCCCGCCACGGTCGGGCTGCCGCTGATTGCCCAGCCGGAAAACCGCCTCCTGGCCGCGCCGGTGTTTTTCGCCTACGTGGAAATCGACCCCGAGTACCGCGGCCTGCTCGGCGATCTCGCGCCAAGACTTTTCCCCGGCGACCGCTGGACGCGCCTGTACGATTACGGCGCCGGATTCATGCGCGAGAACGCGCATCGCGACCCGCTCGCCGAAGACTTTCCCGCCCGCGGGTTGCGCGCCTGGCTCGGGGTGCTGCGGCAGCTCACCCCCGCGCCCGGCGATGCCGCGGAGGCCCCCGCGCTCGGGCTCGCGGTGCATGATTACGACCGAGAAATCTCCGCGCTGCGGGCGCCAAGCGCGGAGCTCGCGGGGCTGCTCAATGCGGCCATCCATCAGGGCGACGGACCGCTCGTGCCGGTGGCGGTGGTCACCGCACGCGATCTGCTGCTCTACGGCTGGGAATCCGCCGGACTCCAGTTCGGCACGTTGCATACCGCCTTCAGCGTGCTCCAGAATGGGCGCGACAAGGCGCGCGACCTCGAGAAAAACTGGTTCGGCGCCGTCGAGGGATGGGCGGTTTTTACGCAGAATCTCAAGCTGCCGCCTTTCGCCCCGCTTCCCGCGAGCGACCGCTACGAGTTCATTCGCTCGAGCCGCGTCGCGCTCGAGCTCATCCGGCAGCCGCCGGCTGGCTGGCCGAAAACGCCGGACGCCTACGGCCGGCGGCGCTGGCTTTCCGATCCGCATCGGGCGCTCGATTTCCTGCTCCAGCAGGGCGGCCATGCGGAGCTCGCGACGCGCTTCGTCCGGCGCTCCATCGCCGAAGGGAGCGAGCGCAATCTCGGAGACCTGCTGACGAAGGACAACCATTTCATGTACGATGTCCCGGGCAATCAGTGGCAGTACGGCCGCATGGTTGACTTGCTCAAGTTGCGGGGTGAGCTCACGCGCGCGGCGCCGCTGAGTGTGAGCGGCCCGCGGGAGGCGCTCCGCCAGAAATACGCGGATCAGAAGGACCCGCTCGCCTACGCCCAGGCCCTCGAGCGGCTCCACTGGCAGAGCGGCCTGGCCTGCGCCCCGTCGACGGTTTTTGTGC
>DASYIS010000560.1:0-3757 GCA_035997375.1 Chthoniobacteraceae bacterium | reverse complement strand
CGTGCGAGAAAGCTTTCGGGAGTGCCGTGCAAAGTGTCGGTGGTTGTTTTCATCACCAGCTACATCGCATCCGCACGGCGCTCCCGCCCTTTGGTTGCCCGGCTTCGCCGCGCTAGGTTCATTCGTGTCCATTCGTGGTTCGGTTCAAGGGCTGCTGGCGGTGGCCTAACCGCAGCGACGACGTTGATGTTGGCTAAGGCGTGCCTCCGATCGCGCTCACGTCCTTCAGCCGGATGGTCCCCTTCACCGGCACCATGCGCGTGAGGTCGAGGGATTGGCGATGCGTTTGCACGATCAGGCCGGTGAGTTTCAGCGGGTAGTCGAGCTGGTCGTTGACGTTGCCCTGCCATTGGCCGAGGCCGGCGCCGGGCTCGACCTGGATGGCGGGCGATTCGCGGGTGAGGGGGAAGGTGACGAAGCACCAGCCGTCGAAATCGAGGGCGGACTGGTTGGCCCAGTCGCCGCCGTCGTAGTCCTTGGAGGAGCGCCAGCGCTCGCCCTTGGCATCCTCGAGTTCCCAATAGATGCGCCCCCAACTGCTGTCGCCTTTGACCCAGACGCCGACGGTGTGCGGCCGGCCGGGGATGGGGAGCGGCTGCTTCAGGCGCAGCGCGGTGTATTCGCCGACGACGGCCGGGATCTCGCCTTCGCGTTTCAGCTCCAACTCGAGGCACGCGCCTTTTTCGGCGTCGTTGACCTGACGCAGCTCAAACTGGCCGGGGCGGCGCAAGGGGGTGGCGAGCGTCGGGTCCGCGGGCGCGAGCTGCCACTGCGCGAGGTCGTCCATCTTGCTGATGACGCTCGTGCCGGCGGGCGGCTGATTGCCTGGAAAAGCGCGCCGGCCGGCGGTGACGCGCGTGGCCGCGACCGGGCTGATGACGTAGCTCACGGCGCTGTCCGCGGTGATGGTGAAGCGCCGGCTGTTCGTTTGCAGCGGGCGCTGCGCACCGTAAAACTCGACCTGGGTCACGGCGGTTTCGCCGGGGAACTCGAACTCCATCTCGCACTGCCCGCGCGGTGTCCAGAGCGCGTAGATGTGCTCCTGGCCGCGCGCAAATTCCACGGCGTGCGCGCTCGAGGATCCGGTCGGCATTTGCTGCACGAGCTGTACGCTGTCGAGCACTTTGGTGAGCGTGGCGAGCGCGACGTAGGCGGGCTTTGGGTAGTGCAGGGGCTGGCGCTCGCACAGGCCCGAGGCGCCCCAGAGATGGTCATAGTAGGCGTTGCCGACATCCTCGATCCCGGCCGGCGAGATGGTCGGGAAACGGAAGGCGAGACCGGTGAGCACGTCGCGCGCGTACCACTCCGCGTGGCGCTGCGCGCCGAGGTCGCGCTCGGCGCGGGAGGTGAACTCAAAGCAGCCGGCCAGGGGAATGTCGTAGCCGAAATTTCGCGCCGTCTCGGCCATCAGCCAGATGCCTCCCGTGGCGTTCGGCGAGATTTTCTCCGGGGAGAAAGTCTGGCTGGTCGTCTCGCTGCCGAGATAGTCGATGAGCTCGCGCGGGAAGCCGCGCCGCAGCAGCACCGCGAGCAGGCCGGAGGAGCCGCCGCTGTTGCCCGCGATGATCTTGAGCTGAGGGAACTTGGCGCGCATGAATTTCGCGGCCTTCACGCCCAGCTCGAACAGCTCATCGTCGCGCACAGCCTGCGCGGCATCCGCGGCCGTGTATTTTTCCCCATAGATTTCCGGGGGATAGACGCGGGGGTCATAGCTCTCATGAAAGAGATCGATGTACTGGCAGTGGGGGAAGCGCTTCAACATGCCGCCAATGGCCAGCTCGGCCCGCTTCTCCGCCGCCGGCCAATCCTTGAGATCCGCCAGCCGGAAGGGCCACTGGATCTGATTGAGCGTGAACTTCCACGGCGCGAAATCCGCCTCGGTGAGTTTGTTCCAGCTCATCGGGGTGCGGCGGAAGCCGGCTTTGAACAGCAGCGGCCCCGCCACCGCGGGATCCTGCGTGGTGTAGTGGACGCCGCTGAACCACCAGGTGCCGAAGGGCGATTCATAGCCGGCGGTGCGCGTGTCCTTGCCCAGCAGCGCAAAGGCCGCGTTGTGCTGGATCAGCGCATGGCCTGCGGAATCGGCAAGCGTCACGCGGAGCCCATACCAGCCGAGGTCCGGCATGGTGAGCGGCACGACGATGTCGGCCTCGCTGCCGGCCGCGGGCAGCTCGACGCCTTTGGAATTTTTCGCGAGCACGCGGCCGGCGACCTCGGTGATCTCCCATTGCAATTCGTAGTGTCCGGCCGTGTTCGCGCGCACGGCGAAGGTCGTCTCCGGCGTCTCGTCATTGTGGAAGATGTTGCCCGGTTGCGCCTGCTTGAGCCGCAACTCGGCGGGCGCTTCTTCCAGAGTCACGCCGAAGACATGCACCGCGCTGGTCGAGGTCGGCACCGGCTTGCGCCGGCGATCCGTTTGCACCTCCAGGCCGCCGCACTGGCCGAGAAACTCGAAGTCGAGATACGGCCCGATCTTCATCGCGGCGTTCGGGTCCTTCTGGTCGGCGAGGAGGTCCAGGATATCGCCGGTTTTCAAATCGACCCGCACGAGCCAGAGGGGAGCGCTGACCATTTGGCCCGCAGTGGAGAACTCCACCCGACCCGCCGGCTCGATTCCCTCGCCGGGCTTCTCGTCGCCGCGCGGCAAGGTGAGCGTCGTATCCGCCATCGCGCCGCCGCGGCCCCAGATGCCGAAACGGGTCAATCGCGTGGTCAGCACTGGGTCGCGTTTCACATCCGGGTCCACCGCGCACAGCACCCAAGCCCGATGATAAAACGCCTGCGGCACCGAGAAGTGCAGCGACTCCTTCATGCCGTCCAACGAGATGCGTGAGGTATTCTCATTGGTCTCCAGCGCTCGCAATCCCTGCATCTCCCTGGCCATGCCGACATCCGCGTTGCCTGCTCCGTCGGCCACCAGCATTGGCACCGCTTTGATCTGCTGCGGCCCCGGCTTCAGCGACACGGTGGCCTCCTGCATCACGTCCGGTCGCGCGATGCGCCGCACATCCAGCGGCAGGTACTTGCCATTATCCACGCGTGTGAACGCCCGCCCGCCGCGCACCTCGCCGCCCGCTTCCAACTGGAAGCTCACCTCCGCGAGCCGGCTCTCGCTCGCGAGGCGGCCGCAATACCGCCCATCCATCCACAACTCCGCGCCCGCGGCATCGGTGCGCACTTCCAAGGGTACCCGGCACTGCGAGGCCGCGGGCAGCGTCTCCCAGAGCTTCGCAAGGTCGGCTTGCTGCGCCTCCGTGTAGCGTTGGAGGAAGGGCCGGCTGTGATATTGAAACCGCAACCCCGGACCCGAGAACTCGATCGCGCCCTCCGGCATGGGTGTCATCTCCGGCACCTTCCTGCCGTCCTTTTCCACCGTGCGTTTCAGCGCATCCGCCTTCACCGCGCCGAGCAAGGTCTGCGTTTTACCGTCGGCAAACTTGAACGCCAGCCCGATCTTCCCCGCCGCCCCGACCCGAAACTCTGCCTCCATCGTGTCGGCATCCTTCAAGACGACTGCCTGACTTTCCACGGCCGGCGGCGCGGCATGTATTGGCAGGGCTGAGCCGAAAGTCAGAATGAGCATCGCGGTGAACGCGAAGCCGGAGCGTATGGTGTGGCAGGAACGGAGGAACGTCATGGGAGGGGATCTCCATAATGTCCGACGAACGTGTTTATGCAAAGGCTTGGAGAGCCGGGTGCGATCGTCCTCGAATGCGCGCCCCAATTCGTGCTGAAGCGCATCGAGTGGTCCGATTAA
>DASYIS010000559.1:0-17285 GCA_035997375.1 Chthoniobacteraceae bacterium | reverse complement strand
CGGCACGCTGACCCTGTCCGGGGCGAGCACTTTCACCGGCAGCACATCGGTGAATGATGGCACGGTCGTCGTGAGCGGTTCCCTGGCGGCCAGTACGGTGACGGTCGGTGGCAGCGCGACTTACACCTCCGCCGCCATCCTGCGAGGCACCGGGACCGTCGGCTCCCTGCAGGTGGGTTCCGCCGCCGGCAACCCTGACGCCACCGTGGATCCCGGACTCGCCGCCGAGACCGCCGGAGTGCTCAACGCCGGCACCTTCTCCGAAGGTTCCCACGGACACTTCGCGCTGCAACTCGGCGGGTCCGACGCGAGCACGCGGACCGCCGGCGTGGATTACGACCAGATCAAGACCTCCGGCAGCGTCAGCCTGACCGCCGGGGCCGATCTTCAGCTCACGCTTCTCGCGGGGTACGTCCATCCCGCCGCCGGCACGAACTTCTTCGTCGTCAGCAACGGCGGCGTCGCCCTGACGGGTACCTTCACCAGCCTCAACGGCCTGGCGCAGGACCTGAGTGACGGGCGGCCAGTCGTGATCGACGGAAACCCTTTCCTCATCAGCTACACCGGGCGGAGCGCGACGAATACCTTTTCCGGAGCCGGGCGCGATCTCGTTCTCCAGGCCATCCCGGAGCCTGCATCGATTTTTTCGCTGCTGAGCGGTCTCGCCCTGTGCCTGCTTCGAAGGCGACGGGCCGACTTGAACCGAGATCGCCAAGCGTCTGCGCGCCGGCCTTCTCGGCTTTCGGGTCACGATCGGGCGCGACTAAGTCCATCCGCCTGATTATTGTACGGCGCCCATGTCGTCCGAAGTCATCTCCACCGCGGCGAATCCGCCGGCGAATCCAGCGGAGCTGGACACGGCGCGCCGGACGATGCAGCCGGCCTCCTGGTCCGGCGTTCTCCTGAGCCTCGCCGTCACGAGCATGACCCTCGGGATCATGTGGGACATCTCGTGGCACATCACGATTGGCCGCGACACGTTTTGGACGCCGGCGCACGTCGCCATTTACCTGGGCGGGGTGCTCGGAGGAATGACCGCCGGCTGGCTGGCCTTCCAATGCACGTTCCTCGCGCGCCGTGACGAGAGGGATGCGTCGGTCAGGATCCTCGGCGCGCGGGCTCCGCTGGGTGCGTGGGTCACCCTCTGGGGAGCGGTCGCCATGCTCACGTCGGCTCCTTTCGACGATTGGTGGCACAATGCCTACGGCCTCGATGTCCGCATCATCAGCCCGCCCCATGCCCTCCTCGGCCTGGGCATGCTGGGGCTCAGCCTGGGCGCGCTGCTCCTCACGCTGGCGCACCAAAACCGCGTGCAGGATGGCGCGGGGAACGCGCTCTTCATCTATGTCGCCGGCCTCTTCCTGGCGCTGGGCGCGGTGTTCGTCATGGAGTTCACCACGCCGAACCTGCAACACGCCGCCCCGTTCTACAAAGCCTGCGCGCTGGCATTCGCCTTCCGCCTCGTGGTCATTGGCGTGGCCGGGAGAGTGCGTTGGCCGGCCACGCGCGCCGCCGCGGTTTGCCTGGGCATCGGGTGCCTCATGACGTGGCTCCTGCCGCTCTTCCCCGGGCGCCCGAGGCTCGCGCCGATCTTCAATCCGGTCACCCACATGGTGCCGCCCGCTTTTCCGCTCCTCCTGATCTTCCCTGCGCTCGGGATTGATCTCATCCTGGGCAAATTCGATCGCACGGCCGCAGGTTGGCGCCGCGTGCGGCTCGCGCTGCTGCTGGGGGCCGCTTTCTTTCTGATCTTCCTGGCCGTCCAATGGACCTTCTCCTCCTTCCTCTTGAGCCCGGCGGCGGACAACTGGTTTTTCGCCGGCAACCGGTACTGGGGCTACAACGCGTGGCCCGGAGCTTGGCGGGATAAGTTTTGGCAAACACCCGGCCTCCCCGGCGCCAACCCGTTCGATGCGTTCACCGTCCTGTGGAGTTGGATCTTCGCGAGCGCCGGCTGCTGGCTGGGGCTGGCTTGGGGCAACTGGATGAGAAAGGTCCAACGCTAACTAGCCAAGGGCTGCGCCGCCCTTGATATCCCCGGATGCTGAAACCACGAATGAACACGAATCGACACGAATGGGAAAGCCCAGCACCGGCAGCGATTCGTGTCCATTCGTGTCCATTCGTGTCCATTCGTGGTTCAATTTCTCAATCTAGCCACATGATCGAAATTCACGATTCGCGCTGGATAAAAATGTGGCGATTCCTGCCGGCCGTTGTTGCAGTCTACTCCTTGCTCGCAGTCGGCGCGTTCGCGCACCTCGGCAGCCCCGACGTTTTTTCCGAGGGCAAAGTCGGCCCCTACCCTGCGCGCATCACCATCCGCATGCCGGCGGTGGTGCCGGGTCGCGCCGCCATCGAAGTGCAGTCCCCGGACCCGTCGCCGCTGGAAGTCTCCTTCCTCCCGCTCTACGCGCGCACCGCGGTGAAGAATGCGCCGCCCGCGGACCCAGCCGCGCGGGTGTTCGGCAGCCCGGGGCTTTACCGGGGCGAGTTGTGGCTCATGAGCGTCGGCGCTTATGGAATCGAAGTGCGAATCCGCGGCGCACAGGGAGAGGGCGCGATCCAGATTCCCGTGAATTCCGTCGCCACCCATCAACTCGGCATGCCCCCGCTCCTGGGCGGAATCCTCGCCGCGCTCGCGGCGAGCCTCGTTTTCGGGGTGGTGATGGTGGTGCGGGCCGCCGCCGCGGAAAGCATCCTTCCACCCGGCGCCCCGCTCGCATCGGGCGACCACCGGCGGGGCCGGATCGCGGCCGGCGTGAGCGCCTTCGTGGTCGTGCTGGCGCTCGCCGGCGGTTGGTTCTGGTGGAAGGCGGAAGAGCGGGAATTTCGGCGGCATCTGCGCGACGGTCCCTGGCCGGACCTCGCCGCGACGGTCCAACTGGAGGATGGCCAACGGAACCTCCATCTCGTCCTCGGAGCGAAGGAGTTCGGGCCCGCCCAGTCGATCCAGTTGCTCACCGATCACGGGAAATTGCTCCACCTCTTCCTGATCCGCCGTGGATCGCGGGACGTTTTCGCGCACCTGCATCCCGTGCGCACCGGCGGCCAGGAATTCACGGTCGCCCTTCCGCCGCTTCCCGGGGGCGATTATGAGATCTTTTGCGACCTGACGCTCAGCACCTCCGCGCTCAGCTCGACGGCCACCGCCACGGTGCACCTCGACGATGCGCCCTCCGCCGCCAATTCAGCGAGCGAGAGCCGCGCAGACCCCGACGACTCGTGGGCCGGCGGCACCCCGGCCGGTGACGTCTGCCGGCTGAATGGAGGGCTGGTGGTCATGTGGCGGCCGCATCCCCCACTCCAGGCCGGGCGGGATGCTTCCCTCGATTTCGAAATCCGCGACGCGGCCGGAAACGCCGTCCCGTTGGAGCCGTACATGGGGATGCCATGTCATGCGGCGATCCTGCGCCAGGACGGACGCGTCTTCTCGCACCTTCACCCCTCCGGGAACTATTCCATGGCCGCGCAGTCGTACTTCCAGGACAAAGTGCGACGCGAGGCCGGCCCCTCGGCCGGCGACTCTCCGGAAACCGACCATTCGAAGATGGGACATGCCATGTCCAACCCGCCGGCGACCTCCTCGCTTTCCATTCCGTACGAGTTTCCGACTCCCGGCCATTATCGCCTCTGGCTCCAGTTCAAGACGGGGAATTCTGTCAGGACCGCGGTCTTTGATGCCGACGTGGGCGATTCGCCGAATTGAAGGCCAACGAACGAGATGCCTAACGTCAAGGGGCCGGCGAGGTGGTGAAGGAGATCATCGGATGGAACCCAAAATGAAACTCACCACCCTCCCCGCGCCCGCAAACTCATGGGTCGCGCACCAAGGCTGCGTCGGCTATGTATTGATCTCGAATCCCATGAGCCGTTTTGTTTCCCGCCTCTCAGCCATCCTCGTCGCCGGCCTTGGCCTGGCCGGTGCCGTCCGCGCCGCCGCGCCGTTTGACGCCTTTCTGGAGAACCACTGTATCCGCTGTCATGGCCCCGAGAAGTCGAAGGGTGATTTGCGGATCGACCGCCTTTCGCGCGATTTCAAGCTGGGCGTGGATGGCCAGCAATGGGCGGATGTGATCGAGCAGGTCAATTCCGGCGAGATGCCTCCGAAGAAGGACAAGGAGAAGAAACCGACGCAGGAGGAAATCGCGGCCTTCATCGCGAATCTCGACTCGCAGCTCAAGGAAGGCAAAGCGGCGCGCATGGCCGCGCGGCCGGCGGTGTCGCATTACCGCCTGAGCCGGAAGGAATACCAGAACACCGTCTATGACCTGCTCGGCGTGCGGTACGATCCCACCAAGCCGGGCGAGTTGAATGAAGACACGCTCTGGCACGGCTTTGAGCGCCTGGGCTCGGAGCTGACGCTCTCACCTTCCCATGTCGATCGCTACTACCGCGCGGCGGAGCTCGTGCTCGACCGCGCCTTTCCCGCCGCCGCGTCCGGCGAAGCGCGCAAGGTCCAAAAGACCGCGGCGGATCTGCGCTACGGCGGCGGGAAGGATCAACAGGCGGCGCTGGACCGGTTCGGCATCAAGCGGCCGTTGCGCTGGCTCCTCTTCCCCGGCACCGTCTCGAACGCTCTCTCGCCGGACTGGTTCGGGAAAATCGGGCCGCAGCAGAGCGGGCACTATCGCCTGCGCCTCCAGGCGAGCGGCATCCGCCCCATCGGCGGCCAGCCGGCCCACCTGAGCATCGGCAAGGTCACGGGTGAGGAGACGGTCGCGGGCCTCATCGAGTTCGACGTCACGGCGCCGGAAGACAAGCCACAGGTCTACGAGTTCGAAGTGGATCTCGAGATGCCGGCGTCGCTCTCCTTTTGCGTGGTGGCCACCGATGTGGTGGATCGCCGGGCCGGCGCCGCCTTCCGCAATGCGCTTTCCGGCCGCGGATACATCTTCACGCACAGCAGCGAGACCCTGCTCCTGAACCAGAACGCCCCGCAGATGTTCGATGACAAAGGGAACGGCCTTTTCTCGACCGTGCTCCTCGACTGGGTCGAATGGGAGGGGCCGCTGGAGACCGACGCGGAAAAGTCCCGGCGCGCCGGTCTGGTCCCCGCCGATGACGCGACCCCCGAGGTGGTCGCGGAGCATCTGAAACGCTTCGCCGAGCGCGCCTGGCGCCGGCCGGTCGGCCAGGAGGAGCTGGCGGAGTATCTGAAATCCTACCGCGACGAACGCGACGCGGGTGAAAATCCCGCCGACGCCTATCGGGTCGCGCTGCAGGGCGTGCTGACCTCGCGCAACTTCCTCTACTTGGTCGAGGGCGATCCGGCGCCCCGCGAGCATCTCAACGACTGGGAACTCGCCTCGCGGCTCTCGTATTTCCTCTGGAGCTCGATGCCGGATGACGCCCTCTTCACCGCGGCCAAAGGCGGCACTCTGAACGGCGAGGGCCTGAAAAAGGAAGTGGAGCGCATGGTGACCGACAGCCGGGTCAACCGCTTCGTCGACGATTTTTCCCGGCAGTGGCTGCAACTGCACCGCGTCGGCATGTTCCCGCCGGACAAAAAGCTCTACCCCAACTACGACGCGTGGCTCGAGACGAGCATGCGCGCCGAGCCGGTGGAGTTCTTCCGCGAAATGCTCGCGAAGAACCTGCCCATGGATGGCTTCCTCGATTCCAACTGGACCATGGCCAATTCCCGCCTCTGCGATTTCTACGGCCTGCCCGAGCCGGAGACGAGCGGCTTCCAGCGCATCGCGCTCAAGCCGGAGGATCATCGCGGCGGCCTCCTCACCATGGGCGCGGCGCTCGGCCTGACCTCCGACGGCACGCGCCATCGCCCGGTCCACCGCGGCGTCTGGCTCAGCCAGGTCATCCTGGACAAGACGCCCCCGAACCCGCCGGCCAACGTGCCCGCCATCGAGCCGAATCCGCCGAAAAGCGCCAAGGCCTCCATTCGCGAGAAAATCGAGGCGCACCGCGCGGACGCCAACTGCGCCGCCTGCCACGCCAAGATCGACCCCCTCGGCCTCGCCTGGGACAACTACGACGCCATCGGCCAATGGCGCACCCGCGAGACCACCGCCGCCGGCGTCGGCGAAGCCCCGCTGATCAATCCCGCCGGCGCCCTGCCCGACGGACGCGCCTTCAAGGACTCCAACGAATTTAAACACCTCCTCATCGAGGACCACGACAAATTCGTCCGCGCCTTCATCGAACACCTCAGCACCTACGGCCTCCGCCGCGTCCTCTCCTTCGACGACGACGCCGACCTCAAAGCCATCGAGGCCGAAGCGAAGAAAAGCCAGGGCGGGGTGAAGGACATCGTCCGCGCCGTGGCGATGTCGGAGCTGATGCGGAAAAGGTAGCGGCGCTGTTCTTCGTTCTTCGTTGCGCAAACGCTGAGGATGAAGGCGCGTAGCGCTCTTGGCCCCGGGTAGGGTGGGCGTCTCGCCCGCCGTGGAGGGCATCTTGCCCGACAGCGGGCGAAGGCGGGGCGGAGCAGCCGAACGGTGTCTCGCCGGCCCCGGCTTTTCTTTCCTTTGGGCGCGGAGCGGCTATGGTTCTCCCATGCCCGCGCCACGCAATCCGTTTCCCGGCATGAATCCGTACTTCCAGGCGAACTGGGAGAACGTGCACCACTGGATCCTGAGTGCCATTTATCGAGCGATCGCAGAGGAATTGCCTTCCGATCTCATGGTGCGGGTCGAGGAACGCGTGCAGGTGGCGGAGAGTGCGCAGGAGTATCGTCCGGACGTGGCCATCGCGGAACCATGGCAACGTGGATTTCCACCGGTCTGGACTCCGGAGGACGCGAGCGTTTCACGACTGGCGGTCACCGAACCGACGGTGATCTATGTCGAACCGGAGAAGGAGCGCTGGCTCGAGATCCGCGACGTGCGGGGACGGGTCATCACGGTGATCGAAGTGCTCAGTCCCACCAATAAGAGCGAAGGCGGGTGGCGGGCTTATCGTCAGAAGCAGCAGGACTTTCTGGCGGCGGGCATCAACCTGATCGAAGTCGATCTGATCCGAGGAGGACAGCATGTCGTCGCGGTTCCGCTGGAGCGATTCTCTTCACCCTTGATCTGCGTGGCGCGGCAATTTCCGGGTTACAATCGGCGCGAGATTTACCCTTGCTCCCTACGGGAGCCCTTGCCGACGATTCGCGTTCCACTTCGCGCTGGCGACCCCGATGTGCCACTCGCCTTTCAGCCGATCATCGACGAATGCTACCGCACAGGGCGCTACTGGCTGGCCGACTACCAGCGGCCGCTCGATCCCCAGATCTCGGACGAGGACTCCACTTGGGTAAATGAGCGGCTTCGCGGCGCGGGATTGATTTGAGGTCTCTCCTCGGGACGAAACGGAGTCTGGGCACCGAGGTTAAGCGAGTGCCCATTACCGCATTTTCCGTCTCGGGTCTTGCACCGTGGTAGTCGCGATGCGAACCTCGGGCCGATGCGAGCGCCTGTTGGCAGCGACGTTAGACGTTCGCAGCAGTGGGGCGACTGTCAGCCATACCACTGATTTCCTCGTGACGAAACTCTGTTTCGTCATGCCCTGTGGAGCGAAACTCCGTTTCGCACGGAGGGGGTGTCTGCGGGTGCGGAGCTGGCGCTCCTGCCACCCGCCACGAGTCCCACCCGCAGACACCCCGCTCCACCCGAAACGGAGTTTCGGCCAAAAGCGCGTGCCCAAACGGAGTTTGGGCACGAGGGGAACCTTTGACTCTGCGCTCGTTCCCAAAGACCACGCAGGAAGGTGATTACTTATGATGGCTCAAGCCCGGGAACCAGTCAGCGTTTTCCTTTGCACGACGAATTTCTTCAAGTCTATTGCTTTCGGCCTGACTTCGTCTGAACCTCGCAGCATCTTCATGACTAAGATAAATTGGATACAGGGAGTTCCCCGACGGGATGACAAATGACTTATTTAGCCCCCAAGGTTTCCGATTGTAGTGATACCAAGAAACCCAGTGGCCAGCCATACAGGTTGCCGAATCGTGAGAGAACCGCGCTCTTGACAAATCTATTTTTCTATAAGTGTCTAAACAAGACAGACCATAAAAGTGACACAGGTTGCACATCACATGCCTAAGAGTATTTTCAGCCGACATTTTCGGCTTGGTCTCAAGATAACTAAATCGCGTTTCTTGACCTGATTGCGTGGGCGGCCCATCAAAGGCTTGACGTAAAAACAGTTCGCAATAGGGATAAATGTCATCCCGATGTACCTCAAGTGAAAAAACGTACTTAATGAAGATAGTCAACTCGGCCGCGTCTATTTTTCCATCGTCCATGAAATCCAGCCATTCCCACTTCTTCTCTTCGTCGGTGGTTGCAGGAAAAAACCTCTTTCGAAGGGGACGCTCAAGCGCAACTCCATCCTAATCAGTAAATTTGCGATATGGTGCATGTGTCTTACGCGAGTATACTTGGATTTCTAGAAGCGGATGTATTCAGGGAGCCCAGATTGGCTCACCCAAAGAGCTCAGCGAGGGGAACGCGGATGGCCGGCAGGGCGGCGCAGAGCAACTCCTCCTCGGCGGCGTAGAGCCTGCGCTCGCGGTAGTCGCTGCCCGCCGGCTCGCGGTACACCTCCACCTGCTTTTTGGCCGCGAGCACGATCCAGTATTCCCGGACGCCGGCTTCCGCATATAACGCGGCCATGCCGCGATCGAGCGCCTCGCTGGTGACGGCCACCTCAATGACCAGCAGGGCCGTCGTGGGATGGGCGTCTGCGAAATCTTCGTCCGGGCCGGCGACGACCGCCACATCGGGGCGCGGCTCGGAATCCCGCAGCGTCAGAGGGCCGTTCTGACGCACGCTGCAGCCGGGGAGATCGAGCCGCAGCAGCCGATCGTACAGCCGCTTGGAGAGGGTCAGGTGGAGTGGCGATACGGGAGGTTTCTCCGTGACGAGCCCGCGAATGAGCACCGCGTGCCGGCCATAGATGCCAAGCTCATCAGCGCGGTGGAAGTCCGCCACGGAAATCCGCGCCAGATCCTGGAGCGAAATCGGCGGATCGAGCAGCTCAGTCATCCTCTGATGCTACGAGCGTCGGCGCGCTCTGTCGAGCGGTTCAGCCTCCGTGCTCGTGCTTCTCGCCAGTCGAGGATGAGCTGGACGAGCGGGCGGCGACGAACCGGCTGCTCGCCGGACGCTGAGACGCATGGCGCGCTTGGGCGAAAGCCTGCGTTTCGGCGCTCTATGACGTGGCGTCTCGCCGGGCTGGCCCTTGCGCACGCCCCCGATTGCTGACATTGATCTCTGCATGAGCGTGCGCCTTTGCTTTAACGAACGGAAGGCCACACAGGCGGCGGCTCATTTGCTGCGTCTGCGCGGCGGCCGGATGAGTTATATGAAGCTGGTGAAGCTGCTCTACCTCGCCGATCGTGAAGCGCTGCTGCGCTGGGGACGGCCGATCAGCACCGACCGCTACGTCTCGATGGATCGCGGACCGGTCTTGAGCCGCGTGCTCGATCTCGCCACGGAGGGCGGGGACCCCGGCTCGCCGTCCGCTTGGGCCGCGAGCATCACGGAGCCGAGCCACTACGAAGTGGAGCTCAAGGCGGAGGCGGGAGACGACGAACTGTCGGACGCCGAGGTCCAACTGCTCGACCAGGTTTTTGCCGAGCACGGCGGGAAGAGCCGTTGGGAATTGGTGAAACTCACGCACACGCTGCCCGAGTGGATCGATCCGCACGGCAGCGCCATCGCCATCAGCTACCGGGACATTTTGAAGGCCGGCGGGAAGTCGGACCTGGAGATCGCGGCGGTGGAGGATGAGTTGGACGACCTGGCGGAGACGGATTGGCGGCTTGCCGCGCGCTGAGACGCCATGACGGGCTTGGGCGACAGCTTCATGCTCCCGAAGCCCGGGCACGAGACGGAGCATCTCTGGGTGCTGATCACGAAGCCCGACCCGGCAACCCACGAGGCCATCATGGTGAGTGTCACGACGCAGCGGCCGCACTCGGACACGACGACGATCTTGAACGTGGGCGATCATCCCTTCGTGCGAAAGCCGTCGGTTATCTACTATGCGGATGCGCGCGCGGTGGACACGCGACTGCTCGATGCCGCCGTGCAGCGCGGAGCCTTCGCCGCACACGCTGCTTTTCAGCCCGCGGTCGTCTCGCGGATTCAAGCGGGTGTGGCAGCGTCGCCCTTCACGGCCAGGAAGATCAAGACGGCGTACGCGGACTACGCCGCCGCTGGTCTGACGTGAGCGCGGGCTACTCCGCATCTCCCCTTCGTGCAGTTCCTCTCCGAGCACTGAGGTTGAGCGTCCTCTACGACTTCTCCACGTGCGAGGGAAACGCCGGACAAAAGGCGGAGCGTTCGCTGCCCGCATCCTCCGGCCCGGTGAAGAAAGTCATCTGCCCATGGCCATCGCACTGCCAGACCTCCGTTGCGCCGGCGGCGAAGAGCAGCTTTCGTTTCTCGTCCCGCTCCCGCTGGCGATTACGGGGCGATAGGATTTCGACACAAATTTCAGGAGCCTCGTCCAGACCGAGCGGGCGCCCGCTCCTGGCCCGCCGTTCGTTGGAAATCCAGAGCACGTCGGGAATCCGCATGCCGTCCGCCGTGGAGACGGGACACTCTGGCAAGGCGATGCCGTCGGGCAGGAGAGCGTCGAGCAACGTCATGATCGTCTTGCTGTAGCACATGTGATGATAACCGGCGTGGGGGCTCATAATGACATGTCCATGGCGGTCGGTCTCGATGCGCCCGATCCAGTCATCCCACTGCGGGTCCTCCTGGATTTCCGCCCAGCGCTCGAAATTGAACTCGGTCTGCGCCCGATCAGGGGCCAGGTCGATCACAAGCTCGCTCATGAATGAAGCGTCCCACACCGGCCCCGGATTGCCAAATGGATTCAGCCCACGGTGGGCTCCGGCGCCGCGCGGGTTGCCGAAATTGAACCGCACCGAGGCGCCCTCACCGGCTTTCACACTCTGACCGTTGCGGGAAACCCCGAACAGAATCGGGAGGCTCCGCTACCACCATCTTCCGGCGAGAGAAAGAAGGTCATCTTTCCTTTCCGATCGCAAAACCAGACCTCCACGGCGCCTCGTTCAAAGTAGAGCGCTTTCTTTTGTCTCATCTCCCGTCGGCTGTTGCTCGGAGAAAGCACTTCGACACAGAGCGGAGGCGCCGTCGGCAGGCAAGGTTCATCTCTCACCTCTTCGTAGGCTTCCGTGGATAGCCACGCGACGTCCGCTGACTTCACGCCCTTCGTGGTGGAAATAGGGCATTCGGTGAGAGCGACCCCTCCGAGGAGTTGCCGAAGCAAAACCGCGATCTCAACTTCCGCGCGCGCATGAAAAACGTGAGAAGGCGGCATCATAATGACATTCCCAAATTCATCGGTTTCGATGCGACCTTCCCAATGTTCCCACTGGGGATCAGCGGCGAGCTCGGCCCATCGCGCCACGTTGAAAGCCGTTTGTTCCTCGAAGGAAAGCTCCAGCGATTCGTCGGCGAGCGTCTGCATCATTTGTCTCTATTACGGCGCGACCAAAACTCCAAGCGGTCGCCACAAAAAAAGAACAAAGCGCCGTCCTCGCGGCGACGGCGCTTCGTTTGATTCTACCGCCCAGGGAGGAGGGCTCACTTCTTCGTCCCTTCGCCTGGGCGGTACTCCCCGGCGGCCGCGAAGGGGGCGAACTCGTGGAAAGCCTCCGGCGGGATCCCGATTTGACGAAAACCGTCCGCAAAAAGTCACAACTCTCATGCGGCGAGATGGTTGCGCAGAAAGTGAAAGTGGCATGCTACAATCGGGCCACTATGAATCCCGCATCCATGTTGTCTGCTTCTGCCGACCCGGCTCCGCGCTTGCGAAGCGACTCCGCGGCGCCATCGGCGGCCTCCAAGCGGGGCCGGCCGTCCTCCTTCTCGATGGAGAAGCTGAACGCGATTTGTGCCGCGATCCGTGAGGAAGGCCTGTCGGACGGTGCGGCGGGCGCGCGGGCCGGGGTGCCGCACACGACGCTTTCGCGCTGGAAGGCGCAAGATGAAGAGGTGGAGATGGAACTCGTAAAAGCGCGGGCGCTCTATCAGTGCCCGCGCCTGGAAAAGATCGCGCAGGCCCGGCGCAAGGACGGCACCCTCGATTGGCGCGCCCAGTCCTGGCTCGTGAAGTTTGCCGCGCCGGAAGAATATGGCCGCCCCTCGCGCCGGCGGCGACTGCGCGACGTGGTGCTTTCGGACGAGGAAAGGAGTGCGGAAGTGGTACCCTCGTCTGCGACCGCCGGCGCGCCGGTCCGCGAGACGAAAAACGTGACATTTTCGCCCGAAATTCCCTCCGATGGAGCCCGCGCGGATCTCCGCGACGCAAACGCCGCGAAAGACGTGACACTTTCGCCCGAAACTCCTCGCGCTGATCCGCCCGACGCGCACGCCACGAAAAGCGTGTCAATTTCGCCCGAAATAGCCACGCTCGCCACCGAAGGCGTGGACTCCGGCCGGCGGCCGTCCGCTTCGGACACTGCGAGCGCTCACTCGGTCCCGGACTTGGGGAGTTCCTCGACCTGCGGCTCGTCGCAGATCGACCTGTCGACCAGCCTTGCAGCTTGACCGCCATCGACTATCTTTGGCCAAGCGCCGAAGCCCGCTAATAAATACCTTCACCACGAATCAAGAACCCCGGAACTCATGAGCAACTACCTTTCCCAATCCTGGCTGATCGATCGCCGCACTGCCCTGCGCGCGCTGGGCTCTTTTATTGCCCTGCCGATGCTGGAGTGCATGGTCCCGCTCCGGGCGGCGGAAAGTGCCACGGCGGCGCCGCGGCGCAGCGCGTTCATGTATCTGGCGAATGGCGTGCACTCGCTGAATTACCAGATCCTCACGCCGGGGAAGGATTACCAGTTCTCCCGGTCGCTCGCGCCGCTGGAGAAGCATCGCGACGTCATCACGCCGATCAGCGGGCTGCATCACCCGGGGAGCCTCAGTTATCACCACAACTGCATCAGCATTTTCCTGACCGGCGGCAAGCTCGGGCCTTCGGACCGCAACACGATCTCGGTGGACCAGAAGATGGCCGAGCTGACGGCGCAGCACACGCGCTACCCGTCGCTGGAGGTCGCCATCACGCAGGATTCGCTCGCCTGGACGGCGGACGGGGTCCGACTGCCGGCGATGCGGCGGTGCAGTGAGATCTTCGGGTCGATGTTCGAGGCGCCGAAAGGGGGCATCGCGGCCCAGCGCCGGGCCTTGCGCCGCAAGGGGAGCGTGCTCGATGACAATCTCTCCGAAGTGCGCCGGCTCGAGGCCAAAATGGGCTCCGAGGACAAGGGACGCATGGAGCAGTACCTCACCTCCGTCCGCGAGGCGGAGATCCGCACGAAGCGGGCCGATTCGTGGCTCGATACGCCGCTGCCCGTCATCTCCGACGCCGATCGTCAGCGGACCAATCGCGACATCCCCGACACGAAAGCGGGCGATTATTTCCGCACGGTCTATGACCTGATGGTGCTGGCGTTTCAGACGGACGTGACCCGCGTGGCGACCTTCAGCCTCGGGGGCGAGGGCCAGGCGATTGCCATTCCGGAAATCGGCATCACGGAGTCGCGGCATCAGCTCAGCCATCACGGCGGCGACGCGGGCTACATCGAAAAGCTCACCAACTACGACACCTTCGCCATCGAGCAGTACGCCTACTTCCTCACCCGGCTCGCGGAGACGAAGGATCTCAATGGGAAACCGATGCTCGGCTCCACGATGTCGCTCTTCGGCAGCGGCATGTCCTACGGCCACAGCCATGGCAACGCCAATCTCCCGCTGGTGCTCGCCGGCGGCTCGGACCTCGGGCTCAAGCATGGCCAGCATCTGGATTTCAACCGCGCGGCCAAGGATTTCCCAGGCTACTCGCTCGGCCCGGACGGCGCGCTCACCCCCGCGCATTACCAGGTATGCAGCCGCCCCGTGAACAGCGACGCCCACATGAGCAACCTGCTGCTCCTCATGGCCCAGCGCATGGGCGTGGAGACGGAGACGTTTGGCGACAGCAATAAGGTGATCACGCTGTGAAGAGGCTCTTCGTTCTTCGTTCTTCGTTCTTCGTTTGTTCGCTGCTGCTGGTTTGTTCGTTGGTCGTTCAGGCGAACGCCGCCGAAGATCCAAAGGCAAAGAAGCAGGAAGAAAAGATCGAGCCGTTCCGGCCTGAGGCGGGGAAGTTTCCTCCGCTCGACAAGGCGCTCTCCTATCGGGGCGAACTGGTGTTCGTGGATCACGCCAACCGCCGCGGCAGCCTCCGCGTGGCCGGGGCGGGCACGTATTTTCGCAACCCGCCGCATCCCTTCGCGATGCTCCCCTACGGCATGGTCCGCTATCACGGCGCGCCGGCGGATCTCGTGGACATCCCGCTCGGGACGGTGATGTACGCCGCGGGCTACCTTCCGCCGGACCCGAGTATCTCCGCCGTGCCCGTCCTGCCGGTCAATAACCGGGAAA
Source organism: Chthoniobacteraceae bacterium (assembly GCA_035997375.1). Taxonomy (GTDB): domain Bacteria; phylum Verrucomicrobiota; class Verrucomicrobiia; order Chthoniobacterales; family Chthoniobacteraceae; genus DASYIS01. The sequence continues at coordinate 2,877 of DASYIS010000559.1, read as the reverse complement.
AGACGGCGGGGTACAGCGGCGCCGGCATCGCGCCGGCCGAGAACCATGTCCTCCTCCTAGAGGACGAGCCCAGCCGCTGCCAGCGCGAGGGCTTGGTTTGGAAGCTGAAGGAAGTGGACGTCCAGAACAACGCGGGGATCATCGTTGCCACCTGCGAACCGAAGGCCGGCGGCTCATTGCGGAGCGCGCTTACCGCCGCCGGGGACGGCAAGGTCACCGAGGAAAAGCTGACCTTCGACGCCGCCACCTGTATCTGGCGCGGTAAGGAGCGCCTCAGCGTCGCCGAGCTGGTCGCCGAGGGCGCCTGGCCCGCCGGCGGCAAGAAGTCGCTCGACGGCCAGGCCGTCCAACTCGGGATCTGCTGGAAGCCGACGCCGGATGGAATCTTCACCCGCTTCCACATCTCCGACATCTGGCTGGACGACACGGCCGCGCAGCGGTCCGCAGAGCTTCAAACCGAGACGCACAAGGCCTTCATCCGCAGCCGCTGGATGCCCGCATGGATCGATGCCGTCGAGTACGGCAAATTCGGCCACGCCACCGTGACTGCGACCTTGTTCGGCGGCATGGACGCCGGGCTCTACGCCGATTTCCAGAAAGGCGGCCGGGTGCTGATGAACGCCTCTGAGAATACCTTGAAGCATTCTGGAGGCGACTACGGCCCCGCGCACATGGCGTCCGCCGGCACCGTCGTCGATGTCATCAAGGCGTCTGGCGACGTCCCGATGGGCAGCAGCGGCATTCAGGTCCGTTTCGAGACCGACCTCGTCATCGAGGGCATCCGCCCCACCAGAGTCGTCCGCATCCGCCCATACGGCTGGCCCGCGGTGCAAGTGCCAAAGGAGGAATACATGGGCGACGGCTCAAACCCGGAAGTCCGCTTCCCGACCCCGGCGATCTTTCCCAAGTACTGAGGGCTGCTGGTTCCATGATGAAACGGAGATTGAGAAACACCTCAGCCGTGTCAGAGTGAGTTATGACTCCCGAGCCGATCACTAAAGAGTTCTGCCCAGTCATTCGTACCACCGTGGAAGAGGTGGAGCGTGAGGTCGCGAAATACGCTCAGTATCGCAAGCTCAGCCCCGAAGAGATCGGCGCCCTGGCACAGCGCTTCATCGATTGCACCGATCCGGCGGAAAAGGAAGAGTTGCGCGAAGCGCTGTTCCGCGGCTGGTACGGGGGAATCCGCGATGCCTAAACTGCTGCGGCCCCTGCCACGCGGAGTGTTCGCCCATTTGCTGGAGCGCGCGGACGAACGGGAAGTCACCGCTGCGCAGCTTACCATGCGGGCCGGATGGGTAGACGGCGACCCCGAGGTGCCCGCGGGCCGCTGGTTCAAACGCTTTCCCGGATTGATCGTGTGTGGCGAGGGGCACTTGGTGACGACCTTCCTCAGAATCGGCCAGGTGCCGGACGGCGAAGAAGTGGTATGATTCGGTGATCGAACTTCCAAGGGCGACGAACCGACAATCGGGAGCCATGAACCGCGCCTTCACGTCTCTCATCGCTCTCTTGGGCGTGCTCACCTCCATCGCGCCTGCCGCGGACGAACCGTTCCGGCCCGAGGCGGGGAAGTTTCCACCTCTCGAAAAGGCGCACTCCTACCGGGGCGAACTCGTGTTTGTGGACCATGCGAACCGCCGCGGCAGCCTCCGCGTGCAAGGGACGGGCGTGTTTCGGCGGAATGAGCCACAGCCGTTCGCCATGCTGCCTTACGGTATCGTCCGGTATCACGGGGCACCGGCGGATCTGCGGGACATTCCGCTCGGCACGGTGCTGCACGTGCGGGCCTTTCTTCCGCCGGACCCGAAGATCTCCGCGGTGCCGGTGCTGCCGGTCAACAACAAGGAGAAAAAGGTGGACGGTGTTGTCGGTCTTGCACCAGCAGAGAACCACGCCCTTCTCCTCGAAGACGAGCCCAGCCACTGCCAACGCGAGGGATTGGTCTGGAAGCTGAAGGAGGTGGACCTCCAGAACGGCCAGGGGATGATCGTCGCCAGCCTCGCACCGAAGGCTGGCGAGGAGGGCAAGGCCGGCGAGGAAACGCTGAGCTTCGACGCCGCCACCCGCATCTGGCGCGGCCGCGAATGCCTGGCGCCGGAAGACTTGGTGGCCGAGGGCATCTGGCCCGCCGGCGGCAAGAAGGCGCTCGGTGGCCAGGCCGTCCTGCTGGGGCTCACGTGGAAGCCGACGCCGGGCGGGGTGTTCACCCGCTTCCACATCTCGGACATCTGGCTGGACGACGCCGCGATGCAACGCGCCGCCCACAACCAGACCGAGACGCACAAGGCTTTCATGCGCAGCCGTTGGATGCCTGCGTGGGTGGACGCCGTTGAGTATGGCAAGTTCGGCCGCGCGACCGTGACCGTGACCCTGTTCGGCGGCATGGACCCCACCCTCTACGCCGATTTCAAGAAGGGCAGCGCGGCCTTGATGAATGGGGCGGAGAACACGTTGAAGCATACCGAAGGGGGCACCGCCGGCCCCGCGCAAATGGCCGCGCGGGGCTCCATCCTCGACGTGACGAAGACGCCTGGAGATGTCCCGCTGGGCAGCAGCGGCATCCAGATTCGTTTTGAGACGGACCTCATCACCGAAGGGATGCGCCCGACCCGAGTCGTCCGCATCCGTCCCGCGGACTGGCCCGATGTCCATGTGCCGCGGGAGGAATACCTCAACGGCGGGAACCTCAGCCCCGAAGACCGCTTCCCAACGCCGACCATCTTCCCCAAATACTGAAGCCCCCAACTATTCAGTTGGCACGCGGCGTCGACGTGGCACGGGCATCCTGCCCGTGGGGCCGGCGGGCGTCCCGCCCGTCGAAATGGAGGATCACCGTTCAGTGAATGCGACACTCAGCGGGCAGGATGCCCGCCG
>DASYIS010000558.1:0-22140 GCA_035997375.1 Chthoniobacteraceae bacterium | reverse complement strand
CTTCCGAACGAAAAGCGACGCGTCGCGAGCCCTCCCGCAGACACCCCCTCCATGCGACGGTTCGACAAGCTCACCGCCTACGGCGGAGTTTCGCTCCAAAGTGCGTGACGAAACCGGCGTTTCGTCACGAGTCATCATGAGCTGCGCTCTCCACGGAGCATGGAAAACCGCCAAGCCGCCAAGGCGCCAAGACCGATGTCCTCTCACCTTGGCGCCTTGGCGTCTTGGCGGTTCTATTTCCAGAGTAGGAGTTGACGCGGGACGCGGAGTCTTCATCGAAAAAAGGCGTGACGGCTACTTGAGCGCCGCGAGGTTCTTTTGCGCGACCGCGGACCACGGGCTCTTCGGGTAATCCTTGATCACGCGCTGCCAGTTGCGCGCGGCTTCGTCGGGCTTTTTCAGCTCCATCTGCGCGCGGCCGGCCTCGCAGCGCGCGGCCGCGGACCACTCGGGATATGCGTACGTCAGCGGCACGCTCAGCAGCGCGGTCTCTGCTTCCTCGAAGCGCTTCTGGTCGAGGCGGCAGAGGCCAATCTGCAATTGCGCTTTGGCCGCGACCTCGGCGGCGGTGCGCTTCGCCACCTCCGCAAAGGCGGTGACCGCGCCGTCGAAATTCTTCTGGTTCTGCCACGCCCAGCCGATGCCGTAGCGCGCCTCATCGACCCACGGGCTTTGCGGATAGCGCTGGACCACGGCCTCCATCGTCTGGCGGCTCGCGTCCCACTGGCCGGCTTGCGCCAGCGCGTGGCCGAGCCGGAGCAGCGCGCGGTCGCTGACGTTGGCGATGCTGCGGAGCTTTTGGTCGTCGCGGAAGGGGACGAGTTGCTCGATCGCCTTCGGCCAATCCTGCTGTTGCATGAGCGCCTCGGCGGCGATGGCGCGCGCCTCGGCCGCGTTCGGGCTCGCCGCGTTGGCGACGATCGGCTGCACGCAGGCGAGCGCCTGCTTCGGATTCTTGCGCGCGAGGTGCGCCGCGGCGAGGCCGAGTCGAATGCGCTCGGGTACTTCCGTCGCCGGGGATTTTTCCAGCGCATCCATGAGCAAGTCGACCGCTTCGTCGTTCTTCTCGTGCTTGCTGTACAGCTCCGCGAGCTCCGAGCGCGCCTGCGCCGCGACGGCGGAGTCGGGAGCGGTCGCGAGGATTTTGCGATAGAACTCCACCGCGTGCTGCTCGGCCGGCGCGAGTGCGGTCGGCGCGGGGTCGGCGGGCGGCTGCTCGCCGGCGGGCTTGGTCTTGTCGAGTCCCTCGCGCTGGGCCTTCAGCTTCGCGGCGTCGAGCTCCGCCTCGGCCAGGAGCCGGTGGCACCACGCACCTTCGTAGAGCATCCGCACCTGCGCTTCGGTGGCGCCGGCGACGGCGCTCAGTTTTTCCGCGTCGACCTGGAAGCTCTCCGCTGCGTCGCGGATCGCATCGATGCCGGTCTCGATCAGCTTCGCGGCCGGCGCGAGCAGTTCGGGTTTGCCGTTCGCTTTCGCGACAGCTTCACGCGCCGCCGCGAGTTGCGCGGCGCCCTCTTCGCGCCGGCATTGGCCCACGCGCCACTGCGCGTTCAGCGCCTCGGGCTGGCCGGGGAAGGTGCGCGCGAGCGCCTCGAAGAGCGCGCGGCTCTCCGGCAGTTTGCCGGATTCCTTGACCGCCAGCGCGTGCTCGTACTGGAGCTGCGGCACCCAGTTCTTGCGCACGGGATCGGCCGCCAGCTTCGCCTCGTGCGTGGTGCGGCATTGCGCCATCATCGTCGCGGCCTCGGCGGCCTTGCCTTGCGCGCGGAGGAGCGTTGAGAGGCGGAGCAGCGCCATCGGCGCATTGGGCGAGGCGACGAGCGGGCCGTTCTGAAATTGCGTGAGCGCGGCCTGCGCCCCGCCGAGATCGCCGAGAAACACGAGGCACTTCGCGCGCTCAAAGACCGCCGCCGAACGCGTCGGCTCTTTGTCGGTCAGCTTGATCGCGCGGTCGTACGCGTCGCGTGCGGAGGTGAAGAGCTTCGTCCGCTCCGCCGGCGCAGCCATGAGCGCGCCGACGCGCTGGTAGCAGTGGCCGAGCTTGAGCAGCGCATCGGGCGCCTGCGGGCTCTTTTCCTGCGCGCCAACGAAGCCCTCGAGCAGCTTCGCGGCCTGCTCCGCCTTCTCGATGAGCCGCTCGGCTTGCAGCGCATCTTCGCTCTCCGGCGGCAGGGTGCGAATGAGGCAATCGGCCAGCAGATACGAGACGTTCGCGAGCTCGCCCGTGCGCTCGGCGTCGGGGATGGTGGCGAAAATGAGCGCCGCCTCGGTGTAGTTGCCGAGCCGGTAGTGCGCGGTCGCGAGCCCCTGCCGCGCCTGATTGATATAGGCGAACTCCGGGTACTTGCGGACGAGCCGTTTGTAGCGATCGATCGCCACGCCGAGCAGCCGATCCTGCTCGGGCTTGGCCGGCGTTTTCACCGCGCGCAGGTAGCCGCTCTCCGCGCTGCGAAAGAGCACCGCCGGGAGCAGCGTGCTCGACGGATACGCCGCCTCGAAGCGCGCCGCCAGCGCATCGGACTCCGCGTACAGGCCGGCGAGATGCTGCGCGGTGACCGCACGCTGCATGGCCTCCTCGGCGCGCGGGGATTTCTCCGCGATGATCAACTCGTAGTTCGTCACCGCCTCTTTGTATTGTTTCGCGAGCACCGCGGTGTCGGCGAGTTCCATCAAAATGCCGGGCCGGCGGGCTTTCGCGTCGGCATCGGTCTTCGCAAACTCCTGCGAGCGCTGCGCCGCTTTGCGCAGCGACTCGAGCGCGGCGTTCAAGGCGGCGTCGTATTCCGCGGGCTTTGCGGGATCGGCGCCGCCGCTGCGGGCACGGCCGAGCCAGGTCAGCGCCTGGTCGGCGAGCGTCGCATGTTCCTTCAGCGGATCGAGCGCGGCGATCGCCTCGGGAAATTTGCGGAGCTGCACCAGGCACGCGCCGGCCCGCACTTGCGCCTCGGGCGCAAGCGGCGACTTCGGGTAGTTCTTCGTGAAGGCCGCGAATTGATCCGCCGCTTCGCCCAGCTTCCCTTCGTCGAACGCGAGCACCGCGCTGTAGAAAATCGTGCGCCCGACGAACTCCGGCGGAGGCTGATTGACGAGCGCCTCTTTCGCGGCCTTCTGCTCGGCGGTGAGCGCGGCGGGATTCTTCAGCGCCTCCTGCGCCGCTTTCTTCTGCTCGTCGTAACCGGCGAGCACCGCCTTGTACTGCACGCCGGCTTCCGGCAGCTCGTTGTTTAAGTGATGCGTGCGACCGAGGAGGTAGCGCGCGTGCGGACCGAACTCCTGGTTGAACGGCGCGAGGCTGCTCAGCTCGCGTCCCGCGCCCGCGAAATCCTTGAGCTGAAAATCGGCGTGCCCGAGATGATACGACGCGAGCGCCCGGTTGCGGCTCTTCCCCCAGGCGGGATCGACGAGCACCGACCACGCGGCATCCGCGGCCTCGGTGTACTTGCCGGTGCGCAGGAGCATTTCCGCCAGGTCGCACCGCGCGCGCACGAACCACTCGCCGTCCGCGGAGAGCTCGTTCGCGTTGTCGGCATTCTTCGCGCGCGGCTCCAGCAGCTTGGCGGCGTAGGCGAACGCCGTGGCGGCGGCGGTGAAACTCTGCGCGGCCGCGGTGTTGAGGGCGGTCGCCTCCGCGGGCTTTGCGGCGATCTGGGCCAGGCTTTGCGCGCCGATCCGCCGGTGCACGGCGCCCACCTGGTATTGCGCCAGCGGCTTGTCGGGAAAGTCCGCGCCCGCCGCCGGCACGAGCGCCTCGAGCGCGCCTTTCGTGTCGCCGGCCTCGAGCAGCGCGAGGCCCAGCCCGTAGCGCGCCGCCGCGGCCTCCTTGTGATTGGGCGCGACCTTCAGAAACTCGCGAAACCGCTCCGCCGCCGCGGGAAATTTCTGCTCGTTGTAAGCGCGCCGGCCGGCGTTCAACACGAGCGCCGCCGCGTCATCGGGCGAGAGTTGCTGCGCGGGCAGGGGACTTCCATTCAGGATGATGAGGGCGCCGATGGAGAGGCCAGTCAGGGAGCGGCGCGCGGGAGTCACGGGGGGCATAACGGGAGAGAGCGAAGCGGCGGGGAGCGTTCTTGACCAGAACCATTTTCCCGATGGGTTAATCCGGTGGGAGGGCCGGAGATTAGGTGAAGGCTGCGTCCTACGCCTCTGCTAATCCTGCTCCTGCTCCTGCTCCTGCTCCTCTCCTCTCTTGCTCGGCCTTCGGAATGATCAGGAGCAGGAGCAGGAGCAAGATTGGGAGTCCGGCGAGCCGTGCCCCGTGAGATGTTGGGGCTTCGCCGTCGCCACAATGGATTGCCACGCCGCCCACCGCGCGGTTATGAACGCGCATGTCTTCCCGCCTTCCCCTCCGCCTCTGCCTCGCCGCCGGGCTGCTCGTGCTCCCGCTCCTGCCAGCCTCGGCGTTGATCAACCTCAACATGCCGATGGCGAAAATCTACGCCTCGGTGAAGGCGGTCGCGGTCGCTTCGGTGACGGCGGTCAATCCGGAGAACCAAGTCGTCGATTTGAAGACGACGGAGCAACTCAAGGGCGCGCCGGTCGGCGAGACCTTCCGCGTGCAGATCGCGGCGCCCGCGGGGATGATCCAGAAGGTCGCCGCCGGCCAGCCGCTGGTCATCTTCGTCGGCGAAGACCTCGGCAAACCGGTCGCGTTGATCCACGTGGCAGACACCTGGCTGCTCGCGGAGGCGTTGCCGAACGCAAAGACGCCGGCCTGGCGCGTCGTCCAGGCGTACGACGCGAAGAAGAGCTTCGCCGGCACCACCGCGGAGCTCGTAAAGGCGGTCACCGCGTTGAAGAGCCCGAAGTAGCGGTGCGAGAGTCGGAATTGCGGATTGCGGAATGCGGATTGCGGAATGGGCTCCGCACGGGCTGCAGCCTTCCGCAATCCGCAATCCGAGGGTGCGGATGAGCGGAGAAACGTACATTTCGCCTTAGCTTTTGATCCTCAGGCGGTTGTCACTGATGACAGGTGCGTCCCAGCGACGCGCCGGCCATCGAAAAAACGTTGCCCCGCGACAGACCAATTCGTCATTCGTCATTCGTCATTCGTCATTCCCCATGTCCTCGTCTCTCCCGAACCAGCTCGGCTGCCCTGAATTTCGCCACAGCCTCGCCATGAGCCGGCGCGGGTTTCTGCGCTCGGGCGCGCTCGGGTATGCGGGGCTGACGCTGGCGGGGCTGCTCAAGTCCGAGCAGGCGGCGCGCGCGGCGGGGAAGACGACTTCGCGCGATAAGTCGGTCATCATCCTCTGGATGCGCGGCGGCCCCAGCCAGCACGAGACCTGGGACCCGAAGCCCGACGCGCCGGTGGAATTCCGCGGCGCCTTTGGCGCGATGCCGACCAAGGTGCCCGGCATCCAGATCTGCGACCTGCTCCCGATGAGCGCGAAGATCATGGATCAGTGGTCGATCATCCGCAGCCTGCACCACACCGACGCCGGCCACTCGGCGGGCGACCAGATTTGCTTCACCGGCTATCCGCCGGGACCGATCGCGGACATGAATTACTACCCGAGCTGCGGATCGATCGTCTCGAAGCAGATGCAGCACCTCAACCGCAAGCTGCCGGCGTCGGTGACGATCCCGCGCGGCATGCCGGGCACCGGCGCCTCGTATCTTGGCAGCAAATACGCGTCCTTCGAGACCGGCTCCGACCCCGCGCAGGACGGCCCGTTTTCCATCCCCGATTTCGCGCTGGCCGACGGCCTCACGGTCGAGCGCCTCGGCAGCCGCAAGGACCTCCTCGGCGGCATGGACAAGCTGCGCCGCTCCGTCGACACCGCCGGCCAGCTCGGCACCTTCGACGAATACCAGCAGCAGGCGTGGGAGATCGTGACCGGCGGCGAAGCGCGCGACGCCTTCAATCTCGACGCCGAGCCGCGCAAAATCCGCGAGCGTTACGGCATCATTCCCGCCTACACCGCGCCGACGCCCGACCGCTGCAGCGTCCCCGCCTGGAGCCAGCGCATCCTGCTCGCGCGGCGCTTGGTGGAAGCCGGCGTGCGCCTGGTGACCGTCGACTGCCGCTGGTGGGACACGCACGTCAAGGGCTACGAAACGATGCGCGACGGCTTCCTGCCGCGCTGGGACCGCGCCTACACCGCCCTCCTGGAAGACCTGCGCGAACGCGGCATGCTCGAAAGCACGATGGTCATCGCCTGGGGCGAATTCGGTCGCACCCCGAAAGTGAACGCCACCGGCGGCCGCGACCACTGGCCCGGCGTCTTCAGCGCCGCCCTCGCCGGCGGCGGCGTGCAAGGCGGCCGCGTCGTCGGCGCCTCCGACGCCAAAGGCGGCGAACCCGCCGACAACGCCAAGAGCCCGCAAGACGTCCTCGCCACCATGTACCGCCACCTCGGCGTCGACACCACCGAGCAATACGAAGACCGCGCCGGCCGGCCGCATCCGGTGTTGCCGAGCGGGACGCCGATCGACGAGCTGTTCACGTAGAGCGGTTCTCGGTACGCAGCGCTAGGAGTGTTCGCGGCACCAGCGCCCGCGTTTCTTGTCGGATTCCCGTTGACTGCTGAAAGTTCTCGCGCAGTATAAGCGCGCTAGGCGGGTTTTTGGAGTAAAATACAGACGGAATAATGTTGAAGAAAAATTGGATTCGAATGTGGGTAATTGCTGCCTTTGGCGTGTGGGCTCCGCTGGCGAGCGCTCAGGCTGTGCCGGGAAAGACGGTGGCGCCCGGAAAACTCGACGCTTTCGCCGACGCGCAACGCGTCTTTAAGGAAGGCAAGTTCGCGAAAGCGGCCGAGCAATTCGCCGCCTTCTCGAAGGCCAAACCAACCGACCCGCAGGCGGCTGCCGGCTTTTTACAGGAGGGTCTATGCCATTTGAAGTTGGGGCAGGCCGGTGAAGCTGTTCGGTGCTGGGACTGAGTCATCCAGCGTTATCCGGCCTCGCCCGAAGTGCCCGATGCCATGGAGCAACTGGCTCTTTATTACGAGTCCAAGTCCAACCACGCGGGCGCGGATGCTTTACGGGAAAAGCTCCTCGCTCAAGTTTCCCGATCACCCGGTCGCAATCCGGACGTGGATTGCTCGCGGCGACGCATTCTCAAAGCAGGGTCGTCCCGCGGAAGCGGTGAAGGCTTACGAAAAAGCTGGGGCCAAGCTGACACCGGCGGCAACGCAGAACCTGGAGACCGCGCGCAAACTTCTGCTAGCCGCGTCCGGCCCTGATGCTTTGCTGGATTCCGCAGGCGAAAGTCTCACAGCCAGTAATCTGGTGGGTGCTATCAATCTTTATTTGGCCTGGCTGCAAAAATATCCCACCGGAACGCGGATCGCCGAGGCGAAGACAAAGCTGGGTTGGTGCTATTCGCTGCAGAATACTCCAGCTAGCCTCAAAAGCGCCGAAGACCTCTGGCAGGTGGTAATCCAGAAAGGTCCCGCCAATGATGCGTGGGTCGGCGAGAGTCAATTGAGCATGATCCGGTTGCTCGCCGGGCCAAAGGGCAAGTGGGAAGAGGCGGTCAAAGTGAGTGAGGTAGTCGCGAAGAATTTCCCGAAGAGCGCTCGCGGAGAGCAAGCCCTCTTCACCCGTGCATGGCTGTACTGGGCCCACGAAAAATGGAAGCTGAGCCGCTCCGCTTTTGACGATTACTTGCGCGCCTACCCCGAGGCCATCGAGCACCCGCCCATCAAAGACTATATTCGCGACTGCGACGAAGGGCTCAAAAAGCTATGAGGACTCTGGGCGCGACTCTCCTTCTCTTCGCACTCTCGGCAGGGACGGCCTACGCGGCATGCTGCGGCGAGGCCGCACCTGTGCACCCGGCCAAAGCGCTCTACGAAGAAGTCGAGGCGCTGCGAAACCTGGTGAGACCTGGAGCGTCCCGCTACAAGGCCGAGTACGGGGCGGCGATCAAAGCCAGTCGCGAAAGAATCCTCGCTTACACAAGAGCCCATGCCGGTGAGGATTTGGATTCGCTAAACTGGGGGAATGCTTTTAAGAGCATCTACCTGACCTCTACGCTTTGCGAGTGGAAAACTGAACCCGAATCGAACGCGAATCTCCGCAACGGTTGGGAAATTCTCAGCGCTCTCACGCCGCAAGATCCACAGAAGGCGACGGATCTCTGCCTCGATCTGGCGTCCTGGCACATTCAGGGCTGGGCCACCGGCGACCCTGAGGCTTGCGCCGCATGTTTGGACGAAGCGGCGCTTCGCTTTCTCCCGAAGGCAAGTCCGGACGCGACTCGCCGATGGAGGTTCGTGGCCCCTTTTTATGAAGAGCAGATGAGCGCCGGAGCCGCGAAGCTCCCGCCCGAGCGACGCGCAGCCTTTCAGCAGACACGCGAGAAAGCTTTCCTCGTTTCTTTGCAGGACGAAACGATGTCCCTGACGGTTCGCAGTGACCAACTTGCGTCCTACGCGGGCCAGCTTTACGGCCAGGGCGAGGCAGGCCGCGCCGCGTCGCTGCTGGAAGACTGGTGGGACAAATATGGCGAAAAGATCGAATCCGCACAGTTTTATTCCGCCCGTTTCCATACTGCCTGCTATGGAACCGGCGACTGGACGAAAGCCCGTGATACCCTGCGCCGCCTGGATAAGGCGGCGGCGGCCGGAGCCGTCTCGCGCGAGGACGGACTCTACAGACTGGTGGTGGGCAACTACTACAAGAACATCGTCTATCCGGAATACGAACTGAAGCGGCGCGCGGCGCTGCTCAACCAACAGAAGATGCAAGCCCGAAACACTCCTGGAAAATGAAACTTAAGCTGACCTTCATCGCCGCCGGACTTCTGTTTTGGGTGAAGTTGCTGAGTGCTGAACCGCCCCCGCCGGTCATCAACAAAGAGATCTTTATCAAGCCAAGCGCGCCAGTTGTCTCTTGGGGAATCGAACTCCCGCCAAAAGCGACGGCGGGCCTGACCGTGTATGTGCAGAATGAAGGATACAAAATCAAAAGCGGGCCGACGTACAACATCGGTGGCGCGGGTCCCATGTTGTGGACGAAGACTGACGGCGCCGATGAAGGGACCACGTTCTCGTTTAAAGTCGTCAACCCAGTCGGCGCGAGCGCCTCGACCCAAGCACAAGTGAACTGTGTCTGGACCCCAAAAACCGGCACTGGAACCGGTGGTGGCGGCGGCACCGCCCCTCCCGATATCAACGGTGTGGCGACCGCCGTTGCCAGCCGCTCGAAGGTAGGTCATTTTTGCGCCTGGTCGTTTGACCCGTCGAGCCAAATGGCCGATGGTGTGGCTGTGATTACTTACCGCGTGACTGTCGTGGACGCGAACGGTGCACCCGTCACCGCCACGTTTACGAACGTCGCCGCGGCCAACCTCCCATGGAAAATTGATTTACCCGTAGGGAACGTTGGCACTGTCTCCTCAGTGGGCGCATCAAAGGGCAGCCTTACAGCAACCTACACGGCGCCGGGCAGTGCGGACGCCCAAACTTGCGACTCAGGGACGACGATATATTTTGTGAAGCTGGTCCGGGATTCGGTCGCTGGTGCAGACTTCATTGGTACGAATGCGGCAGGTCAAGATGTGTATTGTACGAGCAAGGAGACAAGTGACGTTATCGTCAAACTCAAGACTGATCCCGCCGCCGCGCCATTGCCGGATAATCCCGTCACTTGGACCGGAGGGAACGCCGGTGGAAGCTTGCTGGAGCGGAAGGTGCCAAGGGGAAGTCTGGCCGAGGCTGGAGCAGATGTAACTGCGCTGCCTCGGGGCGGGGGAAGCATCACCTACAAAGTTTATGTCTTTGAAGGCGCTCCCACTCCGAAACCCCTTGATATTGCGATTACCGTGAAGCGCGATGACGCCGTCGTAACAGGCAATTGGTTCGGCGCTTGCGAGCGCCGCGGAGCGTATGACCCGGATGAAACTTACTCTATTTACTACTCAAACAAAAAGTGGAGGTTTGTTTTCGAGAAAGTTGCCTACGACATAAAATGGGGCTTAAAATCCCAGGGCAGAACGGATGTTCCCTCCGGGACCGTATCCCCATTTCCGCTTGGCATGGGCATGGCGGAAACAACTGACGAATTCACAAGGAAGACTTTTGCAAAATTGGATTTGGATCCCCATGCAACCGGAATGCCGTCGAAATTGAAGTATTGGTCCTCCGCATTAACAACTCGGCATGAGCTTTTCCACGGGAGCGATTGGAAAGACAATTACTACACGCCGAGGGCGTTCGAAGCGGAAGCACTTATCGAAGCTGAGGAAGTCGCGGTCGCGTTGGCGAACTTGGCTCCGGCTGGCGTGCTCGCAGTCAAAAAGCCTGACTTCCATAAGATATACAGCGATAAAATAACGATCGCAGAGGCAGATTATTTCCCGGATTGTGAAACCAGAGCCTATGCCGATGGGAAAAAAGGCTACGAAGACTTGGTAAAATCCATCGTTCCATGAGCCATCGCAACTATAACATGAAATCCCTAATTTCGGCGTTGGTACTTGTGGCCTATTTTCCAGTGGTTTCCATGGGTGATACTGGCAGTCCGGAGCTGGCGCGACAAGCCGCGTTTGAAGAAAAGCGGCAAATTTATGCGGCAATCACAGGGAGGGAAGCGACTCCAACGAACCTTGAAAGCAGTCTGGCGGCCGGGAGTGCGACAGGCACGAGCATGGCGGAAGTCGTGGCTGCTCTCGATGTAATGGCGCTAAGCAATCGCGACCCGGACATCCTTGCTCGGCAGGTGTTGGCCTGCTACGAGAGAAACCCACGGGATCTCGAAATAAAGCTGGCGTGTGCCAGGACTCTTTTGGGTATCGACAAGGCTAAGGGCGTCCCCATCGCTCGTGAGATCCTTGCAAACTCTAACTCTACACTCAGAGACCGGCTCTTGGCGGCGACCTATCTTACAGATGTAAGGGAACTCGACGGTTACTCTCTCCTGCCAGAAGGATTGCTCTCGAGTAATCCCATCGAGCGGAGAGTCGCGATCTCACTTCTGCAACGCTTTGCCAAGTTTGATTCCATGCAAGTGCCGGCCTCCACCGAAAAGATCGACGTACGTCGTTTGGTCCAGAAGCTCAAATCACAAACCACCGATCCGAAGATTTTGGCAGACCTTGCAGGTGTGCGATTCTAATGGAGGGAATGATGAGTCATATGAGTTCTCACTTTCGACACTTCGGATTTTACGATCTACCCCTGAGTGACCGCATGCGCCCGCCTCGGACGTTGAGAGAATTGCGCAGGCGTATCCGGGCTCTCTCGCGATCATTGGCCTATCGGAGCACCGCTGGCGACGGGACCGCCTTGAACCTCATCCGCAAGCCCAGAGCTTCCAGGACGCTCTGAAACGTGCGGAGCCGTGGATTGCCGGTCGGGGCCAGCGCTTCGCTCAAAGCCTGACGGCTGACCGAGGGCTTCCGAGCCAGGCCGCGATGCCCCCTTGGGCGCGGGCCACCAGGCGCAGAGTCTCCAGGAGCGAGTCCACGTCGCCGTCCTTCGCGAATTCCTTGAGCGCGAGGGTGTCGGGCGAAAATTTTTGTGAAAGAAAAAGGTGAAACACTTTTCCGATAGGGGTTGTGAGATTCGGTGCTGGAATGGAGGGATGAAAAAGTCCTTCCTGCGCCTGGCGTTATCCGGGCCGCATTCGTTTCGCCCGCGCACCGGTGGCATCCCGCATCTCTGTGACGATGGCGCGACGCGACTCGCCGGTGCACCCATCGCGGAGCGATGTTTGCCGGTAGCCGAGGGTTTCAACCCCCGGATTGCTTACGCGCGCGGGAACACGTCGCGGAGCGACGTTTGCCGGAAGGCGCGCGTCGCCCACACAAGCGTCGCTCCGCGACGCAGCCCCTTTCCGCAGCAACCGGGGGTTGAAACCGGGTTGAAACCCCCGGCTTACCGGCAAGCATCGCCCCGCGATGGGAGAGGGCTGCCTTGCGTCATCGTGTTTGCGCCGGAAACTCTGAGGCCAAATCCGAGAATCGAACGGAGGTTGGACCACGGATTACACAGATGGACACGGATTTTGGAAACCGCCCATCGGGTGAATCTTCGATCTTGCGCAAGTGCTTCTGTATCCGTGTCCATCCGCGAAATCCGTGGTCCCCAATCCGGTTTTCAGGCTAAGTCTTGCCAAAGGCGGAGCCGCGAGAATGAAAGACGCAACAATCCTTCCCGAAATTCAGGAATCCTTTCCGTGGCGCGGCAGATCGCACTGCGCTCTCGATGGACGCTGGTCGGAGCGGTTCGGCACGAAACGAACGTTTCTCCCCGGAAGGCGTCGATCCTCTGCAAAACTCGCCGGCGCGAG
The DNA here is from genome assembly GCA_035997375.1 of Chthoniobacteraceae bacterium. GTDB lineage: Bacteria > Verrucomicrobiota > Verrucomicrobiia > Chthoniobacterales > Chthoniobacteraceae > DASYIS01. The sequence continues at coordinate 9,900 of DASYIS010000558.1, read as the reverse complement.
CCGGGATTTCGCGATCTTCCTCTGAGACCCCTTTGCATAATGTGCATAATTCAGGCAGGTCACCCGCGGCTTCCGCCGCTGCGCGCAAACGAGCGCGTGGATGCGCGCTGCTTGCCGGTCCGAACGGCCCACAGGGCGCCCCCAGGGCCGTGCCTCCATCTTGGCGGCAGGCCCTTGTCTGTGCAAATTTCGCCAACTTCCGTACGAAAACCCTGCAGATCCGTTCGGAAAGTCCGGAAATCCTTCGACAAGCTCAGGACCTTCGGCTCGACCGGCGTGTGGATTTCCAGTGCCAGCCACGACTCGCCAATCGGGAGATTGGCGTTCCCAGGAGTGCTCTTCGCGCATTAGACTCTTCCCTTCTCTCCAAGAATCCCCATGAAGCTACTCATCACTCTCACCTGCCTCGCCCTCTCGCTGTCCTCGATGTGTGCCGATGAACCGAAGCCGCCGGCGGGGTTTCAGGCGCTCTTCAATGGCACGGACCTGACCGGCTGGTATGGGCTGAATCCACACAACTCGGTGAAGCTGGAGGGGGAGAAGAAAGCGGCGAATCTCAAGCAGCAGCGCGAGGAATTTCCGATGCATTGGCGCGTGGAGAATGGCGAGTTGGTCAATGCCGGGACCGGGCCGTACGCGACGACGGAGAAGGAGTTTGGCGATCTCGAGTTGCTGGTCGAATACAAGACGGTGCCGCATGCCGACAGCGGCATCTATCTGCGCGGGACGCCGCAGGTGCAGATCTGGGACATCAATCAGCCGAGCTTGCCGGAGAAGCCGGATCGCAATCCGAATCTCGGCTCGGGCGGGCTCTTCAATAACACGCCGAAAGCGCCGGGACGCGATCCGCTGGTGGTGGCGGACAAGCCCTTCGGCGAGTGGAATAGCTTTCGCATCCGGCAGATCGGCGCGCGCACCTGGGTCTGGCTGAATGAGAAGCTCACGGTCGACGGCGCGGTGATGGAGAATTACTGGGACCGTACGAAGCCGCTGCCGGCGAAGGGACCGATCATGCTCCAGACGCACGGCGGCGAGATTCGCTGGCGGAACATCTTTGTGCGGGAGATCGGCGAGGAGGAGGCGAAGAAGATGCTCGCGGAGGCCGACGCGAAGAAGTCTCCCTAACGAAGACGCCGGAAGTTTTGCCAACGAAATTGCACGAATGGAAACGAATGAAGGCACCGGCAGGAGCGCTTTTTTTCAAAAATGAACGCCTCACCGAGGGCCTGCCTCATTTGTTCCGATTCGTGTGAGTCATGGGCAATGATCCGGTCCGTGCCTGCCTGTTGAATTATTCCGATGTTCCTCCATGAATCGACGTCATTTTCTCCAGGGCAGCTTCGCGCTTAGCCTCGGCACGCCAATGCTCGCCGCGTTGCAACAGGGGAAACTCGAGGATGCCGCCGCGATTCTGGCGCGCGCCACGGCGACCGGCGAGGTGGCCTCGGCGGTGCTGCATGTCGGGCAGCGCGAGGCGTCCTTCACGCGGACGTTCGGCAAGGCGCAGAACGAGGACGCGATGTTCCTCCTGGGCTCGATCTCCAAGCCGATCGCGGTGACCGCGCTGATGACGCTGTTCGAGCGCGGATTGTTCAAGCTCGACGATCCGCTGAAGAAGTTCCTGCCGCGATTCACGGGCGGCGAGCGCGAGCGCGTTACGATGCAGCATCTGCTGACCCACGTCTCGGGGTTGCCCGATCAGTTGCCGGAGAACAACGAGCTGCGGAAGAAGCACGCGCCGCTCGCGGAGTTCATCGAGGGCGCGATCCGCACGCCGCTGCAATTCGCGCCGGGGTCGAAGTACCAGTACTCCAGCATGGCGATCCTGCTGGCGACGCATGTCGCGGAGCTCCTCGGCGGGACGGACCTGCCGGCGCTCATCGACCGCACCGTTTTCCAGCCGCTCGGGATGAAGCACTCCGCCCACGGGCTCGGCCGGTTCAAGCTGGAGGAGATGGTCGCGTGCCAGACCGATCGTGCGGCCCCGGAAGCCGGCGGCGGCGACCCGAGCGCGAAGCAGTGGGATTGGAACAGCCCGTATTGGCGCAAGCTCGCCGCGCCATGGGGCGGCACGCACGCCTCCGCGCCGGACCTCGCGCGCTTTCTCGGCGAGTTCCTCAATGAGAGAGGCGCCGCGATCAAAGTCGAGACGGCGCGGCTCATGGTGAGGAATCACAACCCGGCGGGGCTCACTTCGCGTGGCTTGGGGTTTGTGGTTGGCGCCGCCGCCGGCAGCCCGGGCTGCTCGGAAAAGACCTTCGGTCACGGTGGTTCGACCGGGACCATCGCGTGGGCCGACCCGGCCACGCACACCATCTGCATCGTCCTCACTTCGCTCCCCGCAAACGCCGTGCATCCGCATCCACGCGATCTCGTCTCGGCTGTAGTCGCCGCGCCAAATTAGGCTAACTACGGAAATGGAGGTCCACGAAATACACGAAAGACACGAAACTGAATGCTGAAAGGCCAACGAATTGAGCGAATCGAAGCGAATGATCCGGTATCAACATTCGCTTCAATTCGAGCCATTCGTTGGCCCCTCGGTTCCGTTCCTCTTTTCGTGTCTTTCGTGTATTTCGTTGACCCTCACTCCGGATTCTATGGTTAGGCAAACAAGCCGCGCACAACTTTCCCGGACACATCGGTGAGCCGGAAGTCGCGCCCGCTATAGCGATACGTCAACAACTCGTGATCCAAGCCCAGCAGATGAAGCATCGTCGCGTGGAGATCGTGCAGGTGCACTTTGTTCTCCACCGCCTTCGCGCCCGTTTCGTCGGTGCTCCCGTAGCGCTGGCCGCCCTTCGTGCCACCGCCGGCGAGCCACATGGTGAAGCCGACGTTGTTGTGATCGCGCCCGCGGTTTTTATTGAGCAGCGGCGGGCGGCCGAATTCGCCGCCCCAGAGCACGAGCGTATCCTGGAGCAAGCCGCGCTCCTTCAAGTCCGCAAGGAGAGCGCCCACCGGCTGATCGGTCTCCAGCGCATGTTGCGGATGGTTCTTGACGATATCGCCGTGATCGTCCCAGAAGGTGTGATTCACCTGCACGAAGCGCACGCCCGCCTCGCTGAAGCGCCGCGCCATCAGGCACGCGCGCCCGAAGTGATCGGTCGGCTTGCCGTCGCCGATGCCATAGCGCTCGAGCGTCTTTGGCGATTCCTTCGCGAGGCTCATCGTCTCGGGCATCTCGCGCTGCATGTTGAAGGCGAGCTCGGCCGATTGCATCATCCCCTCGAGCGCCTGGTTCGTCGGATCCTCGCGCAGGTGCTCGGCGTTCAGCTTCTCGAGCAGGTCCAACTGGTGACGCTGCGCGGTCGCATCCATGCGCGGGTTCTGCAGGAAGGGGAGCTTGAGATCCTTGAGCGACTGCGGAGCGGCGCCGTTGCCTCCGCCTTCTCCGATCTGCGTGCCGCCACAGGCCGCCGGGAGAAAGCCGCTGCTATGCTTGAGCGCCCCGCCGCCGGCGAAATCGGGGCTGATCGTGACGAACCCCGGCAGGTTCTGGTTCTCCGTCCCGAGCCCGTAGGTGACCCACGCACCGACGCTGGGCCGGGGGAAAAGGAAGCTCCCGGTGTTCATCTGCAGGATGGCCTGCGGATGCGCGTTGTGATCGGTGTGCATCGAGTTGATCACGCACAAGTCATCCGCGTGCTGCGCGATGTGGGGGAGCAAATCCGAGACCGGCAGCCCGGATTGCCCGTAGGGCTCGAAGGCCCAGGGCGACTGGTAGTAGACCGGGCTCTCGAACGCCGCGTTGGCCCTCACGTTGTGCTGCCGCGTCAGCTCGGGTTTGTAATCGAAGGTATCCACCTGCGAAGGCCCGCCCGCCATGAAGAGAAAGATGACCCGCTTCGCCTTCGGGGTAAAATGCGGCGCGCGCGGCGCGAGCGGATTTTGCGAGGGCGCATTCGCCGCGTACAAGCCGTTGAACGCAAGCCAGCCAAAGCCCGCGGCGGCCGAGCGCAGCAGCTCGCGGCGCGTTTGGAGGAAGGGCGACATGGGTGGGAGAGGGGAGCCGGGTACGCGTCTGACTTATTTCAGAATGCGAAATGCGCCGGCAATCATCAAGGGCTAACCCGCGGGCAGATCGCGTCTTTGGCGCAATGCATCGCCGCGTTTGCGAATCGACGGAGCTGAAAAAGTCGACGACGCTTTTCGGCCCACCCTTCTAACTCCGTGTCCAAGCCTACCGACATCCGCGTCCGAGCCGCCGAGCTCTACTTCCTGCAGGTCCACAACCGGGTGCCGCTGAAGTTCGGCGCGCAGACCGTGACCGGCGCCGTCTGCGCGCGGGTGAAGGTGACGGTCGAGAACCGCGCCGGCGAGCGCGCGGAAGGGTGGGGGGAAACGCCGCTGAGCGTCGCGTGGGTCTGGCCGGCGCCACTCACCTGGCAGGAGCGCGAGGACCGCATGAAAGCCTTCTGCGTGCGCATCGCGGAGCAGCTCGTCGCGTTCGACGCGGTCGGCCATCCGATGGAGCTCGGCCACGCGTTCCAGGCGCAGCGGCTCGATGTTCTGCTCGCGGAAGAAAACGCCGGCCGCGCGCCGGAGGCCGCGATGCCTCATCTCGCCGCGCTGGTGTGCGATTCGCTGTTCGACCTCGCAGTCTTCGACGCGTTTGGGCATCTCGTCGGCCGGCCCGTTTTCGAGACGCTCGGCGCGGAGTATCTCTCCAGCGACCTCGGCGAATTCCTTGAGCCGCGCGAGCGCTTTGCCGGGCTGCGGCCGCCGGATTTCCTCAAGCCGCGCGAGGATCGCGTGCCGGTCTGGCACCTCATCGGCGGACTCGATCCCATCGACCCCAGCGAGCTCAACGGCACGGAGCCGAACGACGGCTACCCCATTCTGCTGCGCGACTGGATTCGCCGCGACGGGCTCAATTGTCTCAAGATCAAGCTGCGCGGCACCGACGGCGATTGGGACTACCGCCGGCTGGTGCGCGTCGGCGAGATCGCCCGCGAAGAGGGCGTCGAGTGGCTCACCGCGGACTTCAATTGCACCGTGACCGATCCGCTTTACGTGACCGACATCGTCGACCGCCTGCGCGCCGAGCATCCGGATTTCTACCGGCAGCTCTCGTACATCGAGCAGCCGTTTCCGTACGACCTCGAGGCGAATCGCATCGACGTCCATGCGGTGAGCGAGCGGCTGCCGCTCTTCCTCGACGAGAGCGCGCACGACTGGCACATCGTCCGCCTCGGCCGCGAGCTCGGCTGGACCGGCGTGGCGCTGAAGACCTGCAAGACGCTGACCGGCGCGCTCCTCAGTCTCTGCTGGGCGCGCGCGCACGGCATGTCGCTCATGGTGCAGGACCTCAGCAACCCCATGCTCGCGATCATCCCGCACGTGTTGCTCGCCGCGCACGCCGGCACGCTCATGGGGGTGGAGTGCAACGGCATGCAATTCTACCCGGAAGCCTCGCGGCCCGAGGAGGCGGTCCATCCGGGGCTCTATCGCCGGCGCGGCGGCGTGCTCGATCTCTCGACGCTCACCGGTCCGGGCTTCGGCTATCACCTCGAGAAAATCGCACGCACCCTACCCGCGCCGGCCGCCTCGTTTGGGTCGTAATCCGAGGGCCTCACTCAAGCTCCCGCAGCCGCCGCAGCTCCGCCCGGATCTCCGCCTTCTGCCCCTCCGTCACCGGCATCATCTTCGAGTCTTTCGGCACCACCTTGGGCGCGCACTCGAGGCAGACGAGCCACCACTTCACCGCGTGTTCCGCCGCCTCGGTGATCACCGCCGTCAAGCTCGCGCGCGAGGCGACGATCGCCTGCCCGCAGATGTCGCACTGCTTGTGCAGCGAACCCGCGGCGATCGATCCACTCCCCAGAGGAAGGCAGAGGAGCACGGCATCATCCTTGTGCGGCGTGGGCTTCGACATGGTACGCAAATTATCGGGCGAGCCTCTCAAACGCAACCTGTTTGCCAGCCGGCGCAGCCGGCGGCATCGTCGCGCCCACCCGAGTGGCCGTCCCGCGCCAAAGATCACTCGCATGAGGGATTGGCAACGGCGCGCCGGCCCCTCTACATTCGCCGCTGTGAGCTACACGGTCTTTGCCCGCAAATACCGGCCCCAGACTTTTGACGACGTCGTCGGCCAGGAACACATCACGCGCACGCTCAAGAACGCCATTGAGCAGCGCCGGCTCGCGCATGCCTACATCTTTGTCGGGCCGCGCGGAACCGGGAAGACGTCCACCGCGCGCATCCTCGCGAAATCGCTGAATTGCCAGAGCTTCGATGCGCCGACGACGAAGCCGTGCGGCACTTGCGATTCGTGCAAGGAGATCACCGGCGGCAATTCGCTCGACGTGCTGGAATTCGACGCCGCCTCGAACACGCAGGTCGACAAGGTCCGCGAGCTCATCATCGACAACGTGAAGTACGCGCCGGCCCACGGGCGGTACAAAATGTACATCGTCGACGAGGAGCACATGCTCTCGACGTCGTCGTTCAATGCGCTGCTGAAGACGCTCGAGGAGCCGCCGGAGCACGTGAAGTTCGCCTTCGCCACGACCGACGTGCAGAAGGTGCCGACGACCATTCTTTCGCGCTGCCAGCGGTTCGATTTGAAGCGCATCCCGTCCCAGCTCATCGCCGGGCATCTGCTGCACATCGCGACGCAGGAGAAGATCACGCTCACGCAACAGGCCGCCGACACGATCGCCCACGGCGCGGAGGGCGGCATGCGCGACGCGGAGTCGATGCTCGATCAGCTCGTCGCGTTTTGCGGCAATGAGATCGGCGAACCGGACGTGCTCTCGATCTTTGGCCTGACGGCGCACGAGACGGTTTCCGGGTTGTGCGAGGACATCATTTCCGGGGACACGCCGGCGGCGCTCGCGAAGGTCCATGAGCAGAGCGAAGCGGGGCGCGACCTCACGCGACTCATGTCGGACCTCATCGGGCACTTGCGGAATCTGCTCGTCGCGCAGGTCGATCCCGGTAGCCTCACGGGTGAGCAGAGCGCCGACGCGGTGCGCGAGCTGACCGAGCAGGCCGGCCGCTTGCGGGCGGACAAACTCCTGGAGCTCATCGAGCAATTCGCCGGCGCGGAGGCGCGCATGCGCTGGTCGCCGAATCGCAAGATGCATTTCGAAATCGCGGTCATTCGCGCCATCCAGACGCTCGGTCAGGCGACGCTCAGCGAAGTCATCGAGACCCTCAGCGCCATGCGCGGCGGCGGCGCGCCGCCCATCGTGAGGGCGCCCGAGCCGAAGCCGAGACCCGCGCCTGCTCCCGTGCCGAGGCCGGTGGCGAAAGCGCCCGCGCCGGTCGCGGTGGAAAAGCCCGCCCTGGTCGTGGAGAAACCGCCGGCGGTCGTGGAGAAACCCGCCGTCGTGCAGGAGGAAACGCCGCCGTGGGATGAGGAGATCGACGCGGCGGCCGGCCGGCGGAATGTCGAGCCCGAGCCGCCGCCGCGCGTGATCGAACCGGTGCGCGCCAAGTCGGAGCCGCCGGTGGTCGCTCGCGAGCCGGTGGTCGAGCCGGATGAACCGGAAGACGAAGCGCCGGCGGCGGCCCAGCCCGACCTGGCCGCGCGCTGGCCGGAATTCGTGGAGCGGGTCCGCGAGCGCCGTCCGCTCATCGTCAGTTGGATTGACGCCGGCACGCTCCTGAGTTTCGAGAAGGGGACCGCGCTGCTCGCGTTCCCGCCGTCGCAAAAGCTCGCCGCCGAGACCCTCAGTCAGGCGACGCACCGCAATTTGCTCCAGGAAATCCTCACGGCCATCGCGGGCGAGCCCGTGACGCTCAAGACCACGGTGCAGGAGGGCATTTCCGAAAAAACGCCCGTCGTGCGCCCGGAAAAACCGCCCGCCGACCCGATGGCGGAATTCAAGGACGACCCACTCATCCGACGCGCGCTCGAGATCTTCGGCGCGAAAATCCAGCCCGTTTAACCACTACTTCTATGAACATAAACAAAATGATGCAGCAGGCCAAAAAGATGCAGGAGCAGATGCTCCAGGCGCAGGAGGAGTTGGCCGAGAAAAATGTGACCGCCACCGCCGGCGGGGGAAAAGTCACCGTCGTCGCGAACGGCGCCGGCGACGTGATCTCGATCAAGATCGCCAAGGAAGTCGTCGACCCGGAGGACGTCGAGATGCTCGAGGACCTCATCCTGAGCGGCGTGCAAAAGGCGATCGCCGACGGCAAGGCGCTGGCGCAAAGCGAGATGGGCAAGCTGACCGGCGGCATGGGACTGCCGCCGGGGCTGGGGTTCTGAGTGCGACCGAATCAGTCGGCGCGATACACGAACCGTCCGGGGAGCGCACGCGCCCCGCGTGCTGGATTCGGCGCCCTCGCCGAATCCCGTTGTGCGCAGCTCGCCGTTTGGTGAGTTTCCATCCGCAGTGTGTTGAAGGCTGCCCGGCGAGGGCGCCGGGCAGAACACGCGGGGGCGCGTGTGCTCCCCGGACCACGGCTGCCTGCGGCAGCAACTGAATCCGTCCCACTACCCAGCCTCCGGCCGCTCGCGATACACCCGCAGCAGCTCGCTCACGAGGATGCCGTCGATCTTCATCCCGTCGTAGCGCGCACGGGTGATTGAGAGGTCCGTGCAGTTGGCGTTTTCGATCGTCATACCGACGAGCGAAACGTCCTCCAGGCGCGCGCCGGCGAGGTTGACGTCGACGAACTGCGCCGCCCCGAGATTCACGTCGGTGAACCGCGCGCCGCCGAGGTTGGTGTTGATATAGACGGCGCCCTGCAGATTGGCGTCTTCGGTCAGGAACTTCATGGCGGAGATCAAACGCCCCACGCGGCGTTCGATCAACCCAACGATTTCGGTCTCATCGTCTCATAGTCTCATTGTCTCATTGTCCGCCGCCGATCCCCACAGGCTTGCCACGCCCTGCGCAAACCCTCACGGTGAGCCTTCCTATGAAAGCCCTCGCCCTCCTCGCCTGCGCCCTTTTCCTCTCCACCCCGGTCTTCGCCGAGCCCGCCTCCCAGGAGTCGATCGACCGCCTGCTCAAGGCTTCCAACGCCGAGCAGATGCTGACGAACATTCACGCGCAGCTCGACAATACGATGAAGGCCGCGATGACGCAGGCGCTGAAGAGCCAGGACGCCGGCGCCGACGCCCAGCAGTACGCCGACGCTTTTTCCAAGAAGATGTCGGAGGAAGTGAAGGCGGAGCTGAGCTGGGAGAAGATGCGCGACCTCTATCGGCAGGTCTACGCGGAGAGCTTCACGCAGGAGGAGGTCGACGGCCTCATCGCCTTCTACGAGAGCCCGGCAGGCAAGGCGTTCGTCGCGAAAATGCCGATCGTCATGCAGAAATCGATGGTCCTGATGCAGCAGCGGATGGGGCCGATGATGGAGCGCCTCCAGCGGTCACTCCAGGATACGGTGGTGGAATTGCAGAAGAAGAACGGCAAGTAGGGGCGGGCCGGCGGGAAATGTGCGGCGCTGGTCAGGCGCGGAGCTCGTCGAAAGAAAAAGTTGCAGAGGCGGCTCTCTCTGAGCCTTCTCGAAGAGGTGCCGCCTCCAATTTTGTCCGGCAGCACTGCTCGCAGTAAACGCTCAAGAAATTGGAGGCGGCACGTCTTCGCTTAGGCTCAGACAGAGCCGCCTCTACACCTGGGGACGAGGGCGGCTGCGCCGCGCGAGGAGCAGTGCCCCGCCGGCGAGCAAGAGCAGCGCCGCCGCCGGCTCCGGCGTCTCCTCGAACTCGAGCGCGTTTTGGTTGCCCAGCTTCTGCTTTTCCTTGCGGCGGAGCATCTCCCATTGCGCGCTGTTTTCGACGACGATGTACGAGGTGGCGCCGAGCAGGATGCCCGTCTCGCGACTGAGATTCACGATCGCCGCGAGGCCGCGGTTGCCGAGCGAGGGGTTGTGCGTGAGGGCGAGAAAACGCTGCTCCGCCAGGGTGCCGCGCGCGTAGGGGGCATCGGGCGG
>DASYIS010000557.1:0-27451 GCA_035997375.1 Chthoniobacteraceae bacterium | reverse complement strand
AAACCTCCGCGCGGAGCGCCCACATTGCCGGCGAGGTGGCAAACGCGCGCGCGGCCCACGCCACCTTGCCACAGCGTTGGCGCGTTCCGCGCGGAAGGGTCGATTCACGTTGAGGACAACGTGAGCCACTTTGCGGCTCGGCCGCGCTGGGAAGAGCAAAGTCTTCCGCGCTCATTTCTTGCGGCAATCCGCGAGAAATTCCACCGGTGCGCAGATGATGACTTCGCCGTCGTAAAAGGGTCGCAAGGTGAGAAGATGCGGATCGTAGCTCACCAGGTGAGTGGCGCGGCCATTGAGCGCGCAGAGCAAAAACATGATGTCGTCGGCATCGGCCGGATAGTGGCGCAAGTGGAAGAAGGCGATGACGATGAATTCACCATGGCGCGCCAGGAGGCGCAGGAAGGCGGCGGTTTCGAATGCTGGAACGCCGGTGGCCAGCAGCTTCTCCGCGTACTCGGCGATGACATCGTGGGTATAGAGAAAGGTGAAGTCGCGCCGCTGCCAGCGATCAAGGATTTCCGCGGTGGGACTCGTGGCATGCGGACTGAGTTTCGCCGCCAGCACGACGTTGGTGTCGAAAGTCCCGCGGAGAGAGGCGGGCATTACCGACGGGCCGTGAGTTTCTGGTGAGCCAGGCGCAGTTCGGCGAACGATTCGTCCCAATCGAATCCGGCGGCTTTGTCAGCCTCCGCGAGCCGGATTGCTTCCGCCGCAATTTCCGTCGCCTGCGCGCTGTGCCGCTGCTGGCGGAGAAGTTCCAGCTGTGCCTCACACCTGAGGAAGGCTGTGACGCGGAGATCCAAATCGGCAATCCCGGCGACTCCGGCCTGCACATCGGCAGGTATGTCGAACGTCATACTCATGGAGGGAGCTTAGTGCCCGAGGCCCTCGTTGGCAATTCCACACCCTTCCCTTTCGTGCTCATTTCAAATCATTCAGCAAATCATCCAGGCCCTTGTCTTTCTTCCGCGCGGTGGGGTCGAGCTGGCTGTTGGCGGTCTCGGCGTGGAAGCGGAGGTGGCCCCAGAGGTCGGGTTGCAGGCGGGCTTCGCTCGGGGCGTCGGCGATGATGTTGGTGGCTTTGTTCGACCAGTAGAGCCGGCGGAGGACTTCGTTGCCATCGGGTCCGGTGGTGAGGATGCCCCAGTCCATTTTCACGCGCAGACCGGGGGTGATTTTCAGGCCGAGCGCGGCCAGCGGCACGGCGGCCTCCACGCACCAGCCGTGGAACGTGTCGGCGGCGACGAGCCGGATGCCGGGCAGGCGCACGACGCGATCGAAGGCGAGCTCGCCGGTGGGCGAGACGACGTTCCAGGCTTCCTTGGAATTCGCGCCCGGGAAGACCGGCTGATAGAGGACGGCTTGCGGCTGGTCCTGCGCCATGGTGAGCAGCAGGCGGAAGTCGCCGGCGACGGGCGCTTTGCGATCGGGCGCGGCGCTGGGGTCGGTGCTGAGCTGGAGGTCGACGCTGGCGCCGGTCTTGAAGAGGCGATCCCATTGCGACCCGGTGTTTTTGAAAGGCCCGCGCGCGTCAGCCTCGTAGCAGAGGTAGAGGTTCGTTTCGTCCCACGACACCCGGAAGCGGATGTTGTCTTCCAGCGTGGCGTTCACGATCGGCCAATCGGCAGGGGAGCCGTCGATCGTCGGCGGTTTGTCCGTGTGGAAGCAGTCGATGACGGCGGCGCGCGTGTAGACGGCGCGGCTCTCGTGGCTGCGCTCCCACTCCTGCGCGCGGGCCACGTCGGCGGCGGTGACGTCGAACGCGCGGTTGAGCCGCTTGAATTTCTCGATCCCGGAAACCTCGACGACGCTGGCGTGATTGTGCCCGGCGACGACGTAGTATTTGTCGTCCGCGACCGACCGGCAAAACCAGCCCCAGAAGTGCTCCTGGCCGACCGTGACTTCATCGAGCCGCAAGCCGCGCGCGCGCGACTCCATGCTCCAGGGCTGGGCGCGAGGCGTGCGGAGATCGTGCCAAATCTGGCCGGCGAAGAGGCCGTCCGCCGTCCAGATGTTCCAGGCGCCCATGTTCGCGTGGATGACGAAGAACTCGCCGAGGTCGCCGGCCGGCGCCGTCTCGTGGCCGACCCAGGAAAACTGGGAGACGACCTGGTCCGGCCGCCACGGCTTGATCTTTTGCTGCACGCCGGCGGGCTCGCTGTTGTAGGTCCAGAGCGGGTCGCCGGTTGGCGTCAGCGCGGCTTCGCCCAGCTTGCCGTCGCCGAGGCGATGGTAGTTTCCGTTGTCGAGATGGATGAACTGCGAGCCGGTGAGCCCGGGGATTTGCTGCGCCTCATAGACGGGCACGCCGTTCGGCAGGAACTCCTTCACGGTCCAGCGCGTCTGGCCCGACTGGATGCTGAGATCGCGCTGAAACGGCGTGAGACCGCTGCGGATTTCGCGCTCGGGTTGTGGCGTGAGCGCGATCTCGCCCGCCTGCACTAGGCCGTCGCCGTTGCGGTCGGTGAAGATGAACTTGAAATTCGCGAGCACGGGCGTGCCGAGCTCGGCGAGGAGTTTGCCATTGCGCAGCGGCTCGAAGGCATTGGCCTGGCCGACCGCGGCGACGAGCTTGATCCGGTCGCCCGTGTGCAGATAGACCGCGCCGTAGGGTTGCGTCGGGCCCGTGGAGACGAAGCTGGTGACGATGTAATCGCGCCCCTGCACGCGCATCGGTTCGTCGCCGGCGCGCGTCGGGCCGAGCCAGGTGAGATTCTTCAGCCGCGTCGTGCCTGTCTGCCAGTCGAGCTCGAACTCCAGCGGGCCGAGAAAGAGCCGGCGTTTGTCCCAGGGGTCGAGCACGCCGCGACCGCCGTACTCGGTGTTGCCGAGGATCTCTGTACGAATTTCCCGTCGGTGGTCCACTCGCTGATCCGCTTCGGGAAATACGTCCAATCCACGGCCCAGAGATGATTCGCGCTGTCCACCGTGAGCGCGGTGACGTCGTTGAGGCGGTTCGGATCCCACGGGCCTGGGCGATAGCCGCCGGGCTTGCCGATGTCGCGCAGAAACTTACCGTCGCGCGCATACGCCCGGATATTCTTGCGGTACGTTGCGGCGTCGAAGACGTACAGATTTCCGGCCGCGTCGCAGGCGAGCGCGGTCGGTTCTTTCAAGTCGTCCGCCAGCGTGCGATGCGCGCCGTTCTTGAGATCGAGCTCGAGCAATTTCGTCCCCGCGGCCGCGAACAAATCGCCCTGCGAATTGAACGCGAGCAGGTTCCCCGGCGACCACTCGCGGCCCGGCACGCCGACGCCGGTGAGCGGCACCTCCTGCACCACTTTGCCGTTGGCGGCATCGACCACTTCGAGGCGCTCGTTCATGAGCGGATCGCCCGCGGCATCGCCGCCGAGCTGCTTCAGCGCGGTGACGCCGTAGAGCCGGCAGCGCTCGGGCTCGACGACCGCCGCGCCGTGGTCGTCGCGGAAGCCGTATTCGTCCCGCACGAGGAACTGCTCGACCACGCGGATGCGCAGGGCCTTCGTCGTGACCTCGCGCTGGAAGTCGACGTAGCTGTCCAGGTAGCGCGCGCTGCCGTTGTGCGTCTTGAATCCGCTGTGGTGGTAGTGCCGCTCCTGTGTGAATTCACCGACCTGCTCCCAGCCTTCGCCGCCGGTGAGCGACGGCACCGCCTCCTGGCCGGTGTACGCTTCAATCACCGCGCGCTTCGCTTCCATCTGCTGGACCGCAAGGCCGCGCACAGTCTGCGGACTGGACCACTCCATGAGGTAGACACCGGGGTCGCTTTCGCTGACGGGCGCGGTGCGGTGCGCGTCCCAGCCGCCGTCCTTCTCCAGCTTGCCGGAGCTGAAGCGCACCTTCGCGGACGACGCCAGGCCGGCGAAGCGCCGCGCGAGCAGTTTCACGCCTTCCAGGCGGCCGCTCCAGGCGCCGTCGGTGGCGGACTTGCCCTTGGTGCTCTTGTCGTTGAGATCGAGCGACGCCTCGGTTTTCGACGGGTCTTCGATGTTCGCCAGCAGATCGTCCGCCCCCTTGCTGAAAGTGATGCGGAGCGCGCGCGTCATCGTCTTCTCCGGCGCGGTCCAGACGGCGAAGGCGCTCTGGTCGTCGGTGAGGGTGAAGGGAATCCACTGCGCGTTGTCGTCGGCCTTTGGCGGATACGGCGCGCCGGGTTTCAGCACGCTCATCTTCAAGCTCCACGGCTGTCCTTTTGGGAAAGGGAAGACCACGCTGCCGAGCGCGATCGCCTGCTGAAAAGGAATCACGATGTGCTGCTGCCGGCCGCCGCCGATGCTCGATTCCAGGTAGGTCAGCCCGGTGTTGGCGTAGCCCGGCGGCCGGCCGGTGATGCGGAAGAGCCGGATGAAATCGTTGCGCGGATCGGGGACGATTTCATACGCCGCGCGCTCCTTCCGTTTCACCGGATAGAACGGCAGGCAGTGCTCCACATCGACATCCGCCGGCGCGACGGCGTTGATGAGGCAATTCCCCGGCGCATGGATCGCGAGATAGACTTTGTTGTCCCGCGCGGCCACGCCTTGGATGCCGCGGCTGCGCAGGTTCGTCGGCGGCAGGAGCGCGACCTGGCGCACGGCTTTCGTGGCGATATCGACGCCCCAGATGCCCTCGGTCTTCGCGTCGAGGCCGGCGCGTGCGGCGAAGTTGTTCGCGGGGGCCAGCGAGAAGACGGTCTTGCCGTCGCTCGCCAGCCACCACGCCCCGGTGAAGGCCTCAAACGAAGGATGCCCCCAGAGCCGCTTGCCGCTGAGCTCGCACTCGATGAGCGACACGCCGCTTTCCGCGACCGGCGCGCCGAAGTAGACCTTGTCGCCCGCGGCACAGGCCGAGCGCGGCGGCGAATGATCCGCCAGCCAGCCGCCGGGTCCGCTCTGGGCATTCATCCATGGCGTGCGGTCGGGAAAGAGCGTGCCGACGTTGGGATACGCCGTCATCTCGTAGCGCATCTCCAGCGGGGGATGCGTGATGCCTTTCATCTCATAGTGTCCGGGCGACACGAACCTGCCGTTCTCGTCCTTCAAGTCCCAGCGCTCCTCGCCGGCGCCGGCGGGGCGTTCGTCGTTGGCCATCACGTTGCGCACGCGCCGGCCCTGCTCGTCATTCACCGCGAGGGTCAGCGTGCCGGCCTGCGGCAGCGTGTACGGGAGAACGAACGGCGGCTTCTCCTGCGCCGCGAGCGCGGCATCCGGCGCGGGCGCGTCGCCGAGCTCGATGAGCGCATCCAGCGCATCAATGCGCGCGACCTGCGGCGACTGATAGTTGGTCTTGGTGATTTCGATCTTCAGCCCGCGCGTCTCGAGGCCTTCGGGAAACGTGATGGTCCGCGATTTCCCCAGCCGCCCAGTCGTGAAGGTTTTTACCACCTTCCATTCGTCGCGCGAACCGATCGCGGGGTTCAGTCCCGCCGGTCCGACATAAGTGTGCAGGGTGAACTTTTCGAAGTCATCGTCCATCACGAGGCCGGCGAGTTGGCGCGGCGCGTCCCACGACAGGATGAACCACGACGGCTGAAGATCGCTCAGCGGCGGGCGCGGGTTGAACCCCTTGTCATCCTTGCCGGAGCTCTCCCATCCTTTCCCGTCATTCCGATGCGTGACCAGCGAAGCCGGCGCAAACTCCGCCTCCGCGTTCGCCGTCCCGGTGGACGTGATATTATGCAGCCGCGCGCCGAGCAGCCGCATTCCGTGCTGGCCACCCCAAACGCGCGACCCTTGCACGGTGCAGAGCAAGGCGCGGGTCGTGGTCTTCGGCGGCAACGGGA
Organism: Chthoniobacteraceae bacterium; assembly: GCA_035997375.1. GTDB lineage: Bacteria > Verrucomicrobiota > Verrucomicrobiia > Chthoniobacterales > Chthoniobacteraceae > DASYIS01. The sequence continues at coordinate 21,711 of DASYIS010000557.1, read as the reverse complement.
CCACGCACGGCTGGTTCTGTTCCGGGGCGATCGGCAGCGATGTCCACTGCGCGGCGTTGGCGGGGTCGGCGGGAGACGGCGCCTCGGTCTTGAGGATCTTCAGCTCCGACAGTCCGCCGATCACGGTGCCGATGGCGACGGGCTGCTTGAACGCGACGAGATAGCGCACCTCTCCCTTGGCCGGCGGCCGCCGCCTCGGCGACAGCGGTTCCCGTCCGCCCAGTCCCAGGAGGCCGGCCACGGCTTCCGCATTCATCGGCGCAACCTCGTCTCCCCAGAAGACTTTGCAGGCCGGCACGTCCAGGTCGGACTCCTTGACCGCATCCGTGAATGGAGCGGCGGCGAAAGCCGGCAGGACGCAGAGCAGGAGGAGGCAGCCGAGCAAGCGTGCGATGATGCGCACGGTGGAGGGCAGGGCAGGAAAGGCTTTCGAATCCATTGGAGGGTAGAGTGTTAATCCACGGTAGGCTTCCCCCTTTGGCGGCATCCAGACGAGTTTTGGCGCGTCGCACTGTCAGGTGGCCGAAGGCCTTCGACAAGCCAGCCCAGGGCAAGCGAGGGACGAGCGCCGCCCTAGGTCTTGTTTCCCCCGGAACGCACCACGCCCCAACGGGGCGTCACCGGTTTTGCCCCGTTGGGGCGTACGACGATTCAATGCATCAACCCAGGGCGGCGCTCGTCCCTCGCTTGCCCTGGGCTGGCTTGTGGAAGGCCTTCGGCCACCGGCAATGTCCGAGGCCGCCCGATGACACGAGGCTGAACACAATCGGTCACCGCAGCGCGTCGCGATACTCGTCGCGCAGCACGTTTTTCTGCACCTTGCCCATCGTGTTGCGCGGGAGTTCGGGGACGATGATCACCTGCTTCGGCACTTTGAAGTTGGCGATCTTCGATTTCAGGTGCGCCTGGATTTGGGCGGCCTCGAGCGTCGCCCGCGGTTTCAGGACGACGAGCGCGAGGCCGGCTTCGCCGAAGTCCGGATGCGGCACGCCGATGACGGCGCTTTCCGCGACGCCTTCCATCGCATCGATGAGGTCTTCGATCTCCTTGGGATAGACGTTGAAGCCGCCGGAGATGATGAGGTCTTTGCCGCGGCCGACGATGGAGACGTAGTCGTCCGGCACCGGCCCGCCGGCGGTTTCGCCGCCATAGCGGCCGAGGTCGCCGGTGCGGAACCAGCCGTCGGCGGTGAACTCCTCCTTCGTCTTTTCCGGCATCTCCCAGTAGCCCCGAAAGACGCCGGGGCCGCGCACTTCGATCATGCCGATTTCGCCCGGTCGGCACGGCCGGCCGTCTTCGCCCATGACGCGCAGCCACACGCCGGGGAGCGGCCGGCCGACCGTGCCGCCGAGACGCGGGCCGTCGATCTTGCGATACGGATTCGAGACGAGCATGCCCGTCTCGCTCATGCCGTAACGCTCGAGGATGGTGTGGCCGGTGCGCTGCTGGAAGGCGGCGAACGTCTCCAGCAACAGCGGCGCGGAGCCGGAGACGAAGAGGCGGATGTTGCGGCACGTGTCACGCGTGAAGCTCTCCTCCGCGAGCAGCCGCACGTAGAAGGTCGGCACGCCCATCATCACCGTCGCACTCGGCAAATGACGGATCGCCGCCGTTGCGTCGAACTTCGGTAGCCAGATCATTTTCGCACCGGCGAGCAGCGCGCCATTCACCGCGACGTAGAGGCCGTGGATGTGGAAGATCGGCAGCATGTGCAGCAGCACGTCGTCGCGGCGCCAGCCCCATTGCGCGCGCAGCACCAGCGCATTCGAGCGGAGGTTGCCGTGCGAAAGCATCGCGCCCTTGCTGCGGCCAGTGGTGCCCGAGGTGTAGAGAATGGTCGCCAACGCACCGTCGCCCACCTCCACCGTGGCGAAGGTGTCGGGCTGCGTGGCGGCGTCGTCCATCAGCGTGCCGGTGCTGTCTTCGTTGAGCGTCACGAGATGCGCGACCTTGGTCCTGGTCGCGATTGGTTCAATCCAGTCGCGGCACTTGCCCGGACAAACCACGACGGCGGGCCGGGCGTTGCCAAAGAAATACTCCAGCTCCGCCTCGCGATACGCGGTGTTCAGCGGCAGGAACGCAAAGCCGGCGCGCAGCACGGCGAGGTAAAGCATCAGGCCTTCCGGCGATTTCTCGACCGGCGCGGCGACGCGCGATCCCGGCGGCAGATCGAGCGAGGCGAGCCAGTTTGCGAGGCGCGCGCTGCCTTGCTCGAGCTCGCGCCAGGTGCGGTCGCGCCCGCCGGGGACTTCGAGGCAGATCGTGTCGCGATCCTCTGGAAAGCCGGACTCGAGTTGCGAATAGAGGTTCATGCGCCGACGAAGTATTTCACCGCGAAGTACAGCACCGACGGCCCGAGCAGACAGCCGACGCCGGTGTGAAACGTCGCCACGAGCGCACCGTACGGCACGAGCTTGCGATCCGTCGCGGCGAGGCCGGCGGAGACGCCGCTCACCGTACCGGCGAGCCCGCCGAAGACCATCGCGGAGCGCGGCGTCTTGAGCCGCAGGAACTTCGCGGCGAGCGGTGTGGTGACCATGACGAGGATCGCCTTGATCACGCCGGTCGCGATGCTCAGCGCCATCACGTCCGAGCTCGCGCCGATCGCCGCGCCGGTCACCGGCCCGACGATGTACGTTACCGCGCCGGCGCCGATCGTCGTCATGCTCACCGCATCGGAATAGCCGAAGGCGCGCGCCACACACGCGCCGACGATGAACGGCAAAATGGTGCCGAGCAGCAACGCGAGGGCGCCGATCCAGCCCGCGCGCCGCGCCTCGGCCGGCTGCACTTCAAACGCGGTCGCGACGATCGCGAAGTCGCGCAGCATGTTGCCGCCCATCAGGCCGAGGCCGCTGAAGAGCGCGAGGTCGGCCAGCCCTTTCGAGCCGCCGGTCATCTTCCCGCCGACATAGGCAAGGGCGAGCCCGATGAAGATGGCGATCGCCGAGCCGTGGACGCGGCCGAAGGTCAGCGTGCGCGAGATGGCGCCGGAGAACCAGATGATCACGCCGACGATCGCGAACGCGGCGACGAGCCCGTTCTGTTCCGCGGCTTTGCGAATGATCTCCCACATGATCGGTTAAGCTAAGAGCCGGAATTTTGGTCCACGAAAGACACGAAAGACACGAAAACTGAAGGTTTTGAGACGAGTCTCGTATCCGATGAAGTTGCGGGATGTCTCATTTGCTTATTTTTCGTGTCTTTCGTGTATTTCGTGGACATCCCATTCCCGTGTTAAGTTAATGGAGTTTCGGCTTCGGTCTGCGGTTCCGGCGCTTCCGGTTCCATCCGGTTGATGAAGGAGACAAACAGTCCGCACAGCACCACGCTGCCGACGGCCGCGAGTAATGCCACCGGCCCGCCGCGCAGCGCCGCCACGACGTTTTGCTGCGCCGCCATCGCGACCACGACCGGGATGTAGAGCGCGCCCCAGAAATGCACGCCGCTCACCGAAGTCGCACTAAGCCAACCGCGCCGGTGCAGCCAGAGCCGCGCCAGGATGAGCAGCAGCATCGCGATGCCCACGCCGCCGACATTGGCCTTCACCCCGAGCGCCTTGCCGAGCAAGTCGCCGAGGATGATGCCGAGCAGATGGCAGAAGGCGAGGAGGGCAGTTCCGTAGATGATCATTGGGGGGCGCGGTGGCTATCTTGTCGGTGAGAGAGATGCGGCGTCGGTCTTGAACGGCGAGGCTGGAAGCTCCGCGGCGTTGCAGAGATTTCCGTCGGGATTGGCGGCCCACGCGTAACGCACCGCCATCGGCTGCGGAACCTCGGGGTGCGAAACGATCACGCGATCGTCGGCGAGGCGCGCTTCCCCCGACCGCCAGCGCGCGTCGGCGCCGGCGATCTCGAAGCCACGCAACGGTCCACCCTTGGCGACCAGGCCGCCGTCGGCGTGGCGAAAGCGGAGCACGATTTCGCGGCCGTTGATTTGATGCTCCGCGAAGAGCGGGCCGGACCACGCGATCTTCTCGCCGTACACCTCGGCCCGCGCCCAGAGCGCGAGGCGCTCGGCGATGGCGAGCTTGTTCGCGGGATGAAGGCTGTCGGCGTCGCCCAGGTCGATCGTGACGGCCATGCCGGTGTGCGGGACGGCCAGCGAGCGGCGCATCGCGTCGCGGAGCGCCGGCCAGCCGGTCATGACGGGCTGGCGCGTGGTCACGTCGAAATTCGGGAGCTGCACCCACGCGAAGGGGAGATCCTCGCGGCCCCGGCGGCGGCGCCAGTCGGCGATGAGCAGCGGCAACTGGATCGCATAGAGGGCGGCGGATTCCTCGGTCTGCGCGTTGTATTCGCCCTGGTACCAGACGACGCCGCGCACCGCGTACGGCGCCAGCGGCGCGATCATCGCGTTGTACATCACGGCCGGATGCTGCGGCTGCTGATACGGGTGGAGCGGCGCCTTCGGCTCGCGCGGCGGCGGCTGTTGGGCGGCCGCCGCCTCTTTCGCCGCGGCTTCCCACGGCGTGTGCAGGCGCTCGTATTCGCGTTGCGCGGCGGCCGGATCGTACGCGCGCGCTTTGGTCTGCCACGAGGAGAGCAGCGGCAGCAGCTCGGGTTGCTTCTGTTGCGCGTCGAGGCTGGTCCAGGCTTCGATCGGCGTGCTGCCGAGCGACGCATTGACGACGCCGACAGGCACATCCAGCCGGCGATGCAAGGCGCGCGCAAAGAAGTACGCCACCGCCGAGACGTTCTCCGTGTTTTTCGGATTGCACACCAGCCAGTTGCCGCCGCAATCCTCCTGCGGGGTTTGCGCGGGCTTGGCCGCCGCGGTGAAAATGCGGAGCTGCGGATAGTCCGCCGCCGCGATCTCCCGCGCCGCGTCGCGCACGTAGGGCATGATGTGCACCATGTTCGATTGCCCCGACGCGAGCCAGACCTCGCCCACCAGCACGTCCTTGATCGTCACCGTATTCTTGCCCTGGACCTTCAGCTCGTGCGGTCCGCCGGCGGGCAGGGGATCGAGGCGCACCCGCCATTTGCCGTGCTCGTCGGCGGTCGCTTGTTTCGACTGATCGCCGAGCGAGACGGCGACCACTTCCCCCGCGCCCGCCCAGCCCCAGACCGCCACGGCCTGGTCGCGCTGCAGGACCATGTGCGACGAGAAGACGCTCGGGAGCTTCACGGCCGCGTGCAGCGGCAGGCCGCCGCCGACCAGCACCAGCGCGGCCAAGCTGTAACTATGCAAGACGCGCGCCGCTCCACGAAGGGTAGCACAGGCGTCCCGCCTGTTCCGGCGGGCGTCCCGCCCGGCGGCCCACGAAGCGCGAGTTCTCACCGTTTGGTGAATGCCGCGCGCCGCGTCAACGACTCGGCGGGACGCCGAGCCGAACAGGCGGGACGCCTGTGCTACCCATCGGCTGCGGCGCGCGCTTTGCATAGTTACGACTTAGCGAGCTTTCGCCGCGTGCTCATGGCGTCACCTGAAACGAAAACAGCTTTGCGTCCTTCATCAGGAAACAAAGCCGCACGGTGTGCCCCTTGAGGGAAGCCAGCGCCGTACCGCTGTCCCAACTCACCGGGATCGCCACCGCGTCGCTGCGGACGGGGTCCGCGTGCGTGGCGGAGAAGCCCGGGATGGGCTTGCCGTTTTCGTCGCGCACCTCGACGAGAATCTGCCCGTGCGTCGCGTCGGCGTTCAGGTTCAACACGCTCCCGTCGAACTGGAACGGTTTTGTGAGCAACTCGCCTTCCTCCGCGCCCGCTTCGACCGCGACGAAACGATCGCGCAGGCATCCGGCCAGCCCGCCGCACCCGTGACGATTTGCGAGCCACGGCTGCTCGCTGCGCGGCAGCGCCTTGGTCAGAGGCGGGTAGGCTTCGTTGTTGTAGACCACCGCGTGCGGCGCGTCGTAGCCGAGATAGAAGACCTTGATTTCGTCGCCGCGCAGAATCGGTTGCATCGCGATCAGCAGATGCGAGTCGAACTTGTCGGGCAGGCCGAACATCAGGATCGGATGCCGGCGCGCTGCGCGCTCCCATTTCACGCCGTCGCGGCTGAAGGCGAGTTGGACATCGATGCTCAGGACGTTGGCGTGGTAGACCCAGAGCAGGCCGAGGTAGACGCCGCGATCGGGAAAGACGGACATCCCGTAAAACTGCGTCCCCGGCGGATCATCGTCGTCCGGCTCCAGCACGGTCTCGAACGGCGCCCACTTGACCATGTCTTCGCTCGTCGTGCGGGCGATGGTGCGGATCGGCTTGTCGGGCCGCACATACGCCACGTAGCGGCTGATTTTCGGATCCCAGCCCATGAGCGTGTGACAGTCGGCCAGGCCCTCCAGCAGCGGCAGGTCGGAGTGCGGCTTCCATGAAAGGCCGTCCGGCGAGACGAAGAGATAGAGCCCGTTCGAGCGGCTCGCGCGGTTGTAGGTCAGCAGCTTGTATCGGCGCGCGGGATCGGGATCGCGCACATCCTTCAACACACCGCCCCACGCCGGCCCGCTATAGATTGGGACGATGTTATTCTCGCGCGAGCCCTTGTACTCCTCCAGGCCGAGATTCGGGCGGTCCCACTGGATGCCATCCGGCGACGTCGCATACGCCAGGCGGAACTTGTCGTGGCCGGGCCGGTACCACATGCGATACCGCTGCTCGTCCGGGTCGTAGAAGGCCGAGATCGGCAGCGCGAAGTTTTCCTCCCACGGCCGCTCGGGACGGAGCACCGGATTCTCCGCGTTCTTGACCAGCGGCTGAATGCGCCTGGTCACCCCGCGCATCGATTGCACCACGTAGTCGTCGATGAACATTTGCGCCTCGCGCCCCACGACTACGGGCTCGGCGTCCGCGACGATCGGCCGGCCGAGCAGAAAGAGGCCGGCCAGCAGCCCCGCGATGGTGCGCCGGGCCGAGGACGGGGCGGGGAACGTCTTCAATTTCATGGAGGGATGAAGTGTTAATCCACGGTAGCCGTCACCCTTTGGCGGCGCATCCATTTTCCCCTGCACCACCCCTAAGAAATTCCCCTCGTCGCGGCTCTATCACTTGCGGATTAATCCTCGGAGGCTTGCCCTGAAGCGGGTCTCCCTTACCCTGAACCGTGGGATGACCGGTGATGTTGGCAAGGTTAGGGGCGGAGAGGCTTTGGTTCAGGGAAGAATCAAAGAGCTACCCTCCGTTGACGGCATCGCCGACTCTGGAACGCGCATCATCTGAAGATCGATCGGGACCACGCCTTCGGGTGACAAGATGAAATTATCGCACTTGGCGTCGACCACGGCTACGCCATCCTTCCGTCGGAGCCATCCGAAATACGATCCAGGAATCGCTTCGAACCCGTGCTCGGCCATGAACGACGCAATCTGTTGCGTGCTCGGATTCGGGTCGCGAACGTCAGCGGCTTCGACGAATTCCTGGGAAACGACGAAGGAGGGCTGACCGGCGGGCTCGTTGATGACCATGGAAGGCTTGTCGGAAATGTTCACTCCTTCCAAAGTGAGGTCACCCGCAAAAACTTCAATTTGGAGCGCTTGCCGCTCAAGATAATCTGACGGGCAGGCGTTCACCCTTAAGAGTTTCCCGTCCTCATACACTGGGATTTGCCCGTAGAAGCCGGGCCAGGTCACCTTCAGAACACGCTTTGGAGAGAGATGAGTGAGGACCTTGTGCTCGCTGGTTTTATCCGACAGCGTAAGCCACTCTGCCAAATCCTCATCGGGCAAGAGGCGGCCATGCCCTTCCTGAATCCAACGGATTACTTCCTCCTGTTCGGCTCGTTGGCGGACCTCGTGCGAAGCGACGCTTGCGTCTGCGCCAGCGCCTTCTCGAATGAAACGGGCGGCCGCGCGGAAAGCCTCTGCATTTTCGCGACGAGTTCGTCGGAAGCTGGAATCACCGGTCGGTAGCTGGGAGTCTTCGTCGGCATCGCTCACAAGTATGGCGGACTCTGGGTGGAGGGTCAAGTGACGCCTCCGATTATCAACTCAAACTCCCCCCACACAACCCCTAAGAGATTCCCCTCGTCGCGGCTCTATCACTTGAGGTTTAATCCTCGGAGGCTTCACCTTGCCCTGAAGCGGGCCTCCCCTGACCCAGAACCGCGACTACTCCAACGCCTTATGCTTACCATCTTCGGCCCGAAAACCGGACGCTTTTGCGATGGCGTTTCGCGCCGCGATTTCCTCCGGATTGGCGGGTTGGCGCTCGGCGGGTTGAGCCTGCCGCAGATCCTGCGCGCGGAATCGCAGACCGGCACGCGCCGGCCGCACAAGGCGGTCATCATGATCTTCCTGCCGGGCGGGCCGTCGCATCAGGACATCTTCGACCTGAAGATGAATGCGCCGTCGGAGATCCGCGGCGAGTTCAAGCCGATCTCGACCAACGTCGATGGCATCCAAATCACCGAGCATCTGCCGAAGCTGGCGAAGATGATGGATCGCTGCACGCTCATCCGCTCGATGTCGGACTGCGATACGCGCCACGACGCTTTTCAGTGCCTCACCGGCCGGCAGTCCAAGGGGCAGCCTCCCGGCGGCTGGCCTTCCTTCGGCTCTTGTGTTTCGAAACTGGAGGGGGCGCTCGACCCGTCGGTGCCGGCGTTCGTCGGCCTCGCGCCGAAGATGGGGCACATGGAATGGGCGCGCACCGGTGAACCGGGTTTCCTCGGGATCGCGCACGCTCCCTTCGAGCCGAACAAGGGCGCGGGCGTGGCGGACATGACCCTCAACGGCGTCTCGCTCGACCGACTCGCGGACCGGCGCAGTCTGCTCACCGGCTTCGACAAGTTTCGCCGCGACGTCGATTCCTCCGGCCTGATGAGCGGGCTCGATACCTTCAACGAGCAGGCGTTCGGCGTTCTCACCTCGAGCAAGCTGCTCGACGCGCTCGATGTCTCGAAAGAAGACCCCCGCATCGTGGCGAGCTACGGCAAGGGCGACCCGAAGAACCGCGATGACGGCGGCCCGAAGCTCATGGAGCATTTCCTCGCCGCCCGCCGGCTGGTCGAGGCCGGCGCGCGCTGCGTCACGGTCGCCTTCAGCCGCTGGGACCATCATGGCCAGAACTTCGCGGCCCTCCGGCAGGATCTGCCGCTGCTCGACCAGGGCCTCACCGCGCTGCTCACCGACCTGCGCGAGCGCGGCCTGGAGCAGGATGTCTCGGTCGTCGTCTGGGGCGAGTTTGGCCGCACGCCGACGATCAACAAGGACGCCGGCCGCGATCACTGGCCGCGCGTTTCGTGCGCGCTGCTCGCCGGCGGCGGCATGCGCCACGGCCAGCTCATCGGCGCGACGGATCGCCTCGGCGGCGAGGCGACCGAGCGGCCCGTGCGCTTCGGCGAAGTCTTCGCGACTCTCTACAACCGGCTCGGGATCGACGTGAACAAGACCACCGTCGACGATCTCAGCGGCCGTCCCCAATATCTGGTCGAGCCTGGCTGCGAACCGATGAAAGAACTGATCTAGCTTATGAAGCGCTTGTTGTTCCCCCTCCTCCTGCTCTCCCTCTTCCCGCTCGCCGCCTTCGCCCAAAAGGCGGCGAGTCTGCAAATCGAAGCCACCAACACGCCCGAGCTTTCGCTGCACGGAAAAGAAGCACGCCAGCAACTTCTCGTCACGGGGACGCTGAGCGACGGCGCGTTGCGCGACTTCACGCACAAGGCGACCTATTCCGCCGCGCCCGCGGGGATCGTAAGCGTGGATGCGAACGGCCTTGTCACTGCGGTCGCCGATGGCGCCACGGTGCTGACCGCCGCCGCCGACGGCGTCACCAGCACGCTCCCGGTGAAGGTCGAAGGCTCGGGCAAGAATCCGCCGATCAATTTCGCGAACCAGATCGTCCCGATCTTCACCAAGAGCGGGTGTAATGCCGGCGGCTGCCATGGCAAGGCGAGCGGACAGAACGGCTTCAAGCTCTCGCTGCTCGGCTTCGAGCCGGGCGAGGATTACGAGCATCTGGTGAAGGAAGCGCGCGGCCGGCGCGTTTCGCCCGCGGCGCCGGAGAACAGCCTGCTGTTGTTGAAAGGAATCGCCGGTGTGCCCCATGGCGGCGGCAAGCGGCTCGACCCGAAGTCCGATGACTATCGTCTGCTCGTCCGCTGGGTTTCCCAAGGGATGCCGTATGGCGAGGCCGGCGACCCGACGCTGACCGGCATCGAGGTGCTGCCGAAGCAGCGGACGATGCCGCTCAGCGGCGACCAGCAGCTCGTCGTGCTCGCGCATTACAGCGACGGCTCCATCCAGGACGTGACCCGCAGCGCGCTCTACGAGCCGAATGAAAAGAGCATGGCGAAGACCGAGGAAGACGGCCTCGTCACCCTGTTCGACCAGCCCGGCGATGTCGCGATCATGATCCGCTACCAGGCGCGGGTCGCCGTGTTCCGCGCGACCGTCCCGCTCGGCGCGCTCGTCGACAATCTGCCGCCGGCCCGCAACTACATCGACGAGCAGGTCTTTGCGAAGTTGAAGGCGATGGGAATGCCGCCCTCGGAGAAGTGCGACGACGCGACTTTCATCCGCCGCGTCAGCCTCGACATCGCCGGCCACTTGCCGAGCCTCGAGGAGACCCGCAAGTTCCTCGGCGATGCCGATCCCGCGAAGCGCGACAAGCTCATCGACTCGCTCCTCGCCAGCCCGGAGTACGCGGATTTCTTTGCCAACAAATGGAGCGCCCTGCTCCGCAACAAGCGCGGCAAACCGACCGACGCGCCCGGCAATTTCGCCTTCCACAACTGGATCCGCGACAGCTTCCGCGCGAACAAGCCGTACGACCAGTTCGCCCGCGAGATCCTCGCCGCCTCCGGCGAGCTGGCGGAGAATCCGCCCGCGACCTGGTACCGCCAGGTGAAGGAGCCGCAGCAGCAGCTCGAGGACACCGCGCAGCTCTTCCTCGGCATGCGCATGCAGTGCGCGCAGTGCCACCACCATCCGTACGAGAAGTGGAGCCAGAACGATTACTACAGTTTCTCGGCGTTCTTCTCGCAGGTCGGCCACAAGGGTGCCGACGGCAAGGAGCCGGAGGCGATCTACCACAAGCGCGGCCTCGCGACCGCGGTGAACAAGAAGACCAAGCTGCCGGTGAAGCCCGCCGCGCTCGTCACCGGCCCGCTCGATATTCCCGCCGACGAAGATCCGCGCGTGGCGCTGGCCGATTGGATGAAGAGCGCCGACAACCCGTTCTTCGCGAAGACGCTCGTCAACCGCTACTGGAAGCACTTCTTCAATCGCGGCATCGTCGAGCCGGAGGACGACATGCGCGAAACCAACCCGCCGTCGAATCCCGAGCTGCTCGACGCGCTGACCAAGCGCTTCATCACGAGTGGGTACGACCTGAAGTCGCTCATCCGCGACATCGCGCAATCGCGCACCTACCAGCTGAGTGCGGTGCCGGACAATTACAACAAGCAGGACAAGCAAAACTTTTCCCGCTACTACGCGCGCCGGCTCAGCGCGGAGGTGCTCTTCGACTCGGTCAACCAGGTCACGCGCACGCCGAGCGCCTTTGCTGGCATGCCGGCGGGGACCCTCGCCATCGCGCTGCCCGACAACAGCTTCAACGCCGGCTCGTATTTCCTCACCGTCTTCGGCCGGCCGGATTCCTCGAGCGCCTGCGAGTGCGAGCGCACCCAGGAAGCCAGCCTCGCGCAAGCGCTGCATCTGTTGAACGCCAAGGACATCCAGGACAAACTCGCCAACGACAAGGGCGCCGCCGCCCAGCTCGCCGCCGACCCGCGGGCCGACGATGTAAAGCTGAGCGAGCTGTATCTCGCCGCCTTCGCCCGCCAGCCGGACGCCGAAGAGCTCACCCTCGCGAAGGCCCATCTTGCCAAGCCGCGCAAAGCCGCCGACGGCCAGCCGCTCGACCCCGCCGCGAGCAAGCGCCAGGCCTACGAGGACATCCTCTGGGCCACGCTCAATACCAAGGAGTTTTTGTTTAATCACTAACCGGCCATGCAGTTCTGGCCTGGAATGATTAAGCCCCGTCGCGTCGCCGCTGGTAGCTCGGCGCGAAGCGCCTCTTGGCCCCGGGTGGGGCGGGCGTCCCGCCCGCCCCGGAGGGCGTCTTCGCCCGACGTGAATAGCCGCCCGGGGTGTGAAATAATCGAGGCGGGCAAGATGCCCGCCGGGGCGGGCGAGACGCCCGCCCTACCCGGGGCCGCTGCACCCTCGCGCGCCCTCCTCCTCGTCTGCGCCACGCTCCTCTGCGCCCTCCTCACCCCCGCCCGCGCCGTCGACCTCCCCGTGCCGCGCCTCGAAACCATCTTCCCGCCCGGCGGCCAGGCCGGCTCGCAGGTCGACGTCTCGGTCACCGGCACCGATCTCGAGGACGCAGGCGCGCTGTACTTCTCGCAGACCGGCCTCACCGCCGAGCCGAAGGAGAAAGGCAAGGGCTTCACCGTGAAGATCGCCCCGGACGTCGCACCGGGCATCTACGATGTGCGCATCTCCAGCCCGCTCGGCGTTTCCAATCCCCGCGCCTTTGCCGTCGGCAAGCTCCCCGAAGTCCCGAAAAAAGGCGGCAATTCGCCCGAGACGGCGTCCGAGTTGCCGGTCGACTCGACCGTCTCCGGCTCGGTGGCCACCGGCACGATGGACTTCTACAAGTTCACCGCGAAATCCGGGCAGCGTCTCCTCGTCGACTGCGCCACGACCGAACTCGACTCGAAGCTGAACCCGGTCATGTCCATTCTCGACGCTGCCGGCCGCGAGCTGGAAACGAGTGGCCGCGGCGGCTTCCTCGATTTCACCGCGCCGGCGGACGGGGTCTTTCTCGTGCGGCTCAACGACCTGACGTTTGCCGGCTCGCCGATGCACTACTACCGGCTCACGCTGACCACCGGGCCGCACGTCGATTTCGTCTTCCCGCCGAGCAGCGCGCCGGGGGCGAAGAGCAAGTTCACTTTCTATGGGCGCAACCTGCCGGGCGGCGCCCCGGCGGGCATCGCGGCGGGCGACGGCAAGCCGCTGGAAAAGCTCGAAGCCGAAGTCGAAGCGCCCGCCACCGCCGACGTGCGCCGGGACGGCCTGCTCTCGCCGGCTGCCGCCGCGCTCGAGGGATTCTCGTATCGCCTTTCCACGCCGAAAGGCGTCGCGAACACTGTCTTCATCGGCCTCACCAAGGATCCCGTCATCCTGGAGCACGAGCCTAACAACCAGGTCGCGGAGACGCAAAAGATCACCGTCCCATGCGATGTCGCGGGGCAGTTCTATCCGGCGGGCGACGTGGACGGCTACTCGTTCGATGCGAAGAAAGGCGACATCTGGTGGATCGAAGTCATCTCGAACCGGCTCGGCCTCACCACCGCGCCGTTCCTGCTCGTGCAGAAGGACGACAAGGATGTGAAGGAGGTCTACGGCGCCGACGCCGCGCCGACCGAAAAGCGTTTCAGCACCGCCAGCAACGACCCCGCGTTCCGGCTCGAGGTGAAAGACGATGGCGCGTATCGCGTGAGCGTGCGCGACCTTTACGGCGGGGCTCGAGTGGATCCGCGCAATGTGTACCGGCTTTCGATCCACCGCGAATCGCCCGTGTTTCGCCTTGCCGCCGTCGTCGAGGCGCCGCCCGAAACGGCGAACGATCGCACGGCCTCGCCGCGCGCCGCTGTGCTGCGGGGCGGGGGAACCATCGCCATCCGCGTGGTGGCTTTTCGCGACGACGCGGCCGGTGAGATCGAGCTCACGGCGGAAGGCCTGCCGGCGGGCGTGACGTGCGGTGCGTCGAAGATTCCCGCCGGCAAGAAAGAGGGCGTGCTCTTCCTCACCGCGGCCGACAAGCCGGAGCGTTGGGTAGGCGCGATTCGCATCATCGGAAAGCTGAAGAGCGGCGACCAAGTGACCAGCGAGGAAGCGCGGGGCGGAGTGGTGCGCTGGCCGGTCACGGATTTCCAGATCGACGCCGTGCAGGCGCGGTTGACCCGCGATGTCGCGCTCGCCGTGAGCGACGAAGCCGCGCCGCTGAGCATCGTGCCCGCCGAGGAAAAAGTGTGGGAAGCCCCCGTCGGCGGCAAGCTCGAGATCCCGCTCAAGATCACGCGCCGCGGTGAATTCAAGGACGTGCTCAAGCTGAAGCCGGCGGGCGCGCCTGGCCTCGAAACCTTCAAGGAAGTCGACGTGGCCGCCAACGCGGAGACCACCACGGGCACGATCGATCTCACGGCCATCAAAATTCCTGCCGGCACGTACACCATCTGGTTTCAGGCGCTGACCAAGGGCAAATACAAGGGCAAGGACGTCATCACCACGATCTTCTCCACCCCCATTCAAATCGCGATCAAGGCGCCGGAACCGAAAGCGCCGGAACCGAAAAAGTAACCCATGACTTTCCCCCGATTCGCGAGCCTGCTGCTCGCCGCCACCGTGGCCGCTTCCGCCGCCGACAAAGGCCCGCTCCCCATCGCCGATGTCCAGCGTAAGGAGCCGGTGAATTTCGACCGCGACCTCCTGCCGTTCCTCAACGACAACTGCCTCGCCTGCCATTGCAAGACGACGACCAAGGGCGGCCTCAACATGGAAACGCCGGAACTCATGCTCAAGGGCGGCGAGACCGGGCCGGGCATCGTGCCGAAGAAAGCCATGGAGAGCCTCGTGCTCCAGGCGGCGGCGCATCTCGAGTCCGACCTCTCGATGCCGCCGCGCGACAACAAGGCGAAAGCAAAGAACCTCACCCCCGAGCAGCTCGGCCTGCTGAAGCTCTGGATTGACCAGGGCGCCAAGATTTTCCCGCGCATCGAGCGTGTCGTGCAGTGGCAGCCACTGGCGGAAAGCCTCGGCGCGATCTTCGCGGTCGCGGTGACGCCGGACGGCCAATTCGCCGCCTGTTCGCGCGAGAACCGGCTCTTCGTCTACCACCTCCCGACCGGCCGCTGCGTGCTGAATGAAGCCGCGCACCGCGACCAGATCAACGCGCTCGCCTTCAGCCCGGACGGTACCCTGCTCGCGAGCGGCGGCTATCGCGAAGTCAAGCTCTGGAAGCGCGCCCCGCTTACGGAGAAGCTGACCCTGCCGGACGCCGGCCCGCTCGTCACCGTGAGCCCCGATGGCAAGTGGCTCGCCACCGGCGGCGCGGATGGGAACGTCAAGCTGTGGACTTGGCCCGAGGGCAAAGTCGCGCAGACGATCGCCGCTTCGCCGGGCGCGGTGGTGGCGATGAAGTTCTCGCCCGACAGCGCGAAGCTCGCCTGCGCCGCGGCCGACAAATCGCTCACCCTCTGGAGCACCGCGGACGGCAAGTCGCTCGCGAAAGCCGAGTCGCCCGCCGAGATTTCCACGCTCGCCTGGCTGCCCGATGGCAAGATGCTCGCGACCGGCGGCGCGGACAAAATCATCCACACCTGGACCGACGCGCTGGCGCCGGGCAAGGAGCTGAAAGGCCACACCGGCCCGATCACCGCGCTCGCGCCGCTGGCCCCGAACCGGCTCGTCTCCGGCAGCGGCGACGGCTTCCTCCGCGTCTGGGAGGCGGAGAAAGAAGCGTCGATTTCGCAGGTCAACAACGCCAGCCCGGTCACCGCCATCGCGGTGCGGCCCGACGGGCTGCGCTTCGCGTCGGTCGGTGCGGACAACATCACGAAACTCTGGATGGCCGATGGCAAGCCGGCCGGCGTGATGAAGGGCAACCGCTACACGAAGGACGCCGCCGACGCCCGCGACCGCGCCCTGCAAGTCGAGACCGCGACCGTGGCCTTCCGCACCGCCAACGTGGGAGCGACCGAGAAGCAACTCGTGACGGCGAAGGATCGGATCACGAAATCGACCGAAGCCATCGGGCCCAAGCAGACTGATTTGGAGGCGAAGAAGAAGGCGTTCGACGACGCGAAGGCCGCGAAAGAGCCGGCCGAAAAGGCGCTCGCGGAGATCGAGCCCGAGTTCAAGAAAGCGACCGAAGCGCTCGGAGTCGCCGACAAGGCGGCGGTCTCGGCCAAGGCGATGGTGGATACCTTGAAGAGTGCCACGCCGCCGGATCAGGCCGCCATCGACAAGGCCGTCGCCGACGCTGCGGAGCGGACGAAAGAAGCTGAGAAGGCGAAAGCCGATCTCGCGGCGCTCGAGCCGAAACGCAAAACCGCGGCGGACGCGCTCGACGCGTTGGCGAAGAAGTTCACCGCCGCCGAGGACGCGTTCAAGAAAGCGGAGACGGCGCGCAGCGTCGCCGATACGGAGGTCGAGCTCGCCAAGGCCGACGAGAAGAAGATCACTGGCGAGCTGGAGGCGGCCAAGGCCGCCGTGGTCGCGGCGGAGGAGGTCAAGAAAGCCGCCGCCGAGGCCGCGAAAACCGCGCTGGCCGCCGTCACCGACGCGGAGAAAATCCCCGTTCGCGCCCTCGCGTTTTCCTCCGACAATCTCACGCTCGCCACTGCCGGCGAGGATCAGCTCGTCCACACCTGGAGCGCGGAAAACGGCGACCCGATCGAGGTCTTGAAGGGACCGAAAGCCGCCGTGGCCTCGGTGGCATTCGCCCCCGGCGGCGAGCTCGTCGCGGGTGCGGCGGACAAGGCGGCGGTGGCCTGGAGCCTCGTGCCCGTCTGGAAGTTTGAGCGCGCCATCGGCACCGGCGAACCGAAGTCGCCGCTCGCCGATCGAGTGAATTCGCTCGCCTTCAGCCACGATGGGAAACTGCTCGCCACCGGCGGCGGCGAGCCCTCGCGCGGCGGCGAAATCAAGCTCTGGAATCCCGTCAACGGCGAGCTCGTGCGCGACCTGCCGAACGTCCACGGCGACACCGTCTGCGGGCTCGATTTTTCCTGGGACGACAAGCTGCTCGCCTCCGGCGCCGCCGACCGCATGGCCCGCGTCGTCGATCTCGCGACCGGCAAGATCGTGCGCGCTTTCGAGGGCCACACGCACCACGTCCTCTCGGTCAGCTGGAGCTTCGACGGCCGCACCCTCGCCACCGCCGGCGCCGACAACATGGTCAAGATCTGGGACGCCACCACGGGCGAGCGCAAGAAGAACATTGAAGGCTACGACAAGGAAGTGACCTCCGTGCATTTCACCGACGCCGCCGGCACCATGATCACCAGCTCCGGCGACAACAAAGTGCGCCTCGTCACCGCCGACGGCCGCGACGTGAAGATGCTCCCCGAGGTCGCCGACTTCATGCAATCCGCCGCCGCGTCCGCCGATGGCAAGATCGCCGTCGCCGGCGGGCAGGACGGCATGCTGCGCGTCTGGAGCACGACCGACGGCGCCAAGCGCGGCGTCTTCGGGCCGGCGGCGAAGTGACGGCGGCGAAGTGCGAGCGGCGCCTCACGCCCTCCCGGTAAGGAGAAACGTCGTGCGCGTCCCCTTGCCCTTGAGCGCGATCTCGCCGCGCTCCTCAAAGGTGTGGGTGGCGCGGAGGAGGTCGCGGACTTCGGCGCTGACGTGGGTCGCTCCGCCCAGGCCGCCCGTCGCATGCGCTCCAGCGCGGCTTCCGGCGTCGATTCCATTTCCCGCCCCCGCGCCTCGGCGAAGGAGTAGCCGAACACCCGCTCCGCCGCGGGCTTGAACTCCAGCACCCGGCCCTCCGCATCGATTGTATTTCACAGGATCGGCAGGCGGCTCGCGCGATTGAGGTTACTGCGGAGGCACGGGACGAATGCCCCGAGTGTTGCGCGACTCGACCTGGACGCCCATCTTCCCGTGAACCTCGGGTTTCGCCGAGACGCCGTTGCCCGTGCAGCCGGTGAAGACCGCGCAGGCAGCGAAAGCGAGAGTCAGGGCCGGCAGGCGGAAGAGTCCAGGAATGTTTTTCATACGGTGCGGAAGCTGGCCTGCTTTGCTGGTGTCTGTCGAGAGGGAAGGGGAGCGAGGGCGGGCGGCCCGCGGATGCGCGGTGGGGGAAGACCTGCCCCTACGCTTCAGGATCATGGGAGAAGTTTGGAAAGTTCCGGCTCACCCAGCAGAAGTTCGTCGCACCGGTTGGTTACTTACCGCCCGCTCTCTCCGGAAGTTCGCAGGAAATGGCTGCGCCGGGTCCACAATGCCTGTTAGTACTGCGCTAAACTCGCCGCCAAGAATTGGCGTTCTGAGCAGCTTTGGATTCCCTGCTCCTTTCCGGTCGGAGTACCATCCGTCAACCCGCGTATGCGGATCGTCGATTCCGTGGTTCATGACGCCTTGCAGATACATCACATGGGGCCTCACCCTGTTCTCATAGGCTTCGAGTCCTAAACGAGACCGGGCGATCCCACTTTGGTCGCGATTCCGCGAAATAATCTTGATGACGCCTCCCGGAACAAGAGGACTGAACCAAACGTCGACATCACGATCAAGTCGGTGAATCAGGTAGTGTGAGCAATCGAATGAGCCGGCGCGCGTTGCGATGCGCTCCGGCTTGGGTAGACGACGCACGTATTCAGGTCCTGGCCGCTGCCTTGGAGGATTCTCGAAGTCATAGAGGAATTCAAATCCAGGCGCAAAGAAGCCGCCGCCAATGATATAGTACCGGCCGGCGTCGGCCGAGACTTTGGACTCATCCGCCACATTCGCATACGGGCTCGCGAAAGGAATGCGATCGATATAGTAGTCTCCTCGCTCGTCCGAGAATATAAACATCGGCACAAACGCCTTCCCTCCGCCGTTGATCCGCACAAGTCCCAGGCACTGGAGCGCCACGGAATAGGCGACCGGCTGGATGGACATCTGAAAAGTGACGACCTGGCCTCCAATCGTGCCCTTGCCCGCATACTTGGGAATCTTCTCTTGAGGGTAGTTCTTCCAGGAATCAAAAATCGCATTATTGTACCGGTGCCAAATTTGCGGCCGATAAGCGGCCTGTGAATACACGACGGCCGGCTTGAATCCGCAAGCGAGGGCAAGGAAAGTGGAGACAATCCTGCCGGCCCTTCGAAAAATGTTGGTCATGACAATCGAGGTGAGTATGGCAGGCTGAGGTCGTCCTCAAAGCTATTCCACAACGGCAGGCACGGGGGAGGAACCGCGCGGCAAGGGGTTCGGCGCGGCAACGCCAGGATGGGGAGAGCGGAGGGGCGGCGAAACGCGGCGACGATTGCCGGGCGTTTTGGGGCGCTTGGACTAAGCTTTCGTCGCTTTTTTTGCCGGGTGTCTTTTGAAGTTCCTAGTGGGCACAAATTCGCCAAGCTTGTGCCCGACCATCTCTTCCGTTATCGGGACAGCGTAGAACATTTTGCCGTTGTGAACTAGGAAGTGGAGTCCGACGAATTCCGACGTGATCACGGAACGGCGGGACCAGGTCTTGATCGGCTTCTTCACCTCGGCTGCATGCATTTGCGCGATTTTCTGGAGGAGATGAGGGTCAACGAAAGGCCCGCTCTTGAGACTTCGCCGAGTGTTGATCCCCGTGTGGCCTATCGGAACTCCCCCGGACTTTGCAGTCGCAGTCTGGCCTCCCGCAGGCACGTCCTCGTCACCCACGATGACCGCGGCCGGGCTTGCGAGCAGAGCCTGGACCGCTTGTTTCAGCTTGCGGGCAACTTCGTTGGCTGAGACCTCGGTCTGGGTAACTTCGGCAGGTGGGGCCACGGCAGGGGGGATTTCTTGCCCAGTGGCCCGGCCAGCCAGGGCGGAGAACCGGTCTTCCAGATCCCAGATTTCCTCCAGGCTAAGCGTAGTGCGGGTGCGTGGCATGGCAGCAGTTGCTTTAGCTCGTTTTTGGGTGTGCTTCAACCGCAGAGAGGAGAGGCGCGCAGAATTGCGGGGTGGAAATGAAGAGAACGTCCTGGAGGGAGGGTAGCCCGAAGAGGTTGGCGTAGAAGTTGGCGGAGAGATCGGTAGTCTCGGCCCAGACGTTCTCGGTCTGCAACTCCATCGCGACCATGGCGAGGCGGTAGAGGAGGGCGGTGCCGAGTCCGGAGATCTCGCGAGTCTCGGGGACGAGAAGCAGCGGATGCACCCCGAGGAAGTCGAAGACGATGTGGTGGCACCAGGTGCGACGAAACTGGCAGAAGCCGGCAACGGTGCCGCCCTGGAACCAGGGGGCGGAGGCGACGAGGACGCCGAGGAGTTCGCTCTCCCGGGTGGCGAGCCGTCGGCGCAGTTCTTCCTCGGAGCGGACGACGCGGTCTTTGCGGCGATAGAAAGCCCACTTATTGATGACGCTCTCGAGATACTCGATGGCGTCGAGTTGCCGGTCGACACCACCACGGTTGGTCAACGAGCCATTCCAGTCTTGCAGCCAGGATGCTGGAACGTCTTTGGCAAACCCGATCTGGATGGATTTCTCGCCACTGCGCGCACGGACGGGTACCTGCATAGGGCTATGCTGAGCGGGGCATGTAGGTCAGGCGAGTTTATTTGCCGGGACGGGAGAGTCTTCAGGACGTGGCGGAACCGGCCTGTTTCGCGAATTCGCCATTCGCATTCCGCCCTCTCCTGCTGTATCTGGTGAAGGCTCTTTCATGACGCTTTTTGCCCTTCGCTTATTGGCTCTCGCTGCGCTGCCGGTTTTCGCCGGGGGGCAGATTCCTTCCGCCGCGCCGGCGGCCGATCCGGGGAAAAAGACCGTGCCGGCGGAGATCGTGCCGCCGAAAGCGCCTTCGACTCCCGCGCCGGGCAAGCCCGCGGTGGAGGTGACGCCGCCGGCGACGGATTTGTCGCCGGGGACCAAGGCCGCGGCGGAGAAGAGCGTGTCGCCGGAGCGCGCGGCGGTCGAGGCGCTGACGGAGCCGGAACTGGATCAGGTGATCACGCTCATCAAGCAGCGCTACATTTCGCCCGGTGCGCTGACCGACGGCGCGGTGAAACGCGCCACGGTGCAGGGGTTGCTCGAGCGCCTCGGGGCGGGCGCGACGCTCATCGTGCCCGGCACGACGGCGGCGCCGCTGAGCGGGGTGTTCCACTCGGAGATTCTCGGCGATCGCGCGGGCTATCTGCGGCTCGGGGCGTTCGACAAGGCGAACCTCGCGGAGTTGGACAAGGCGCTCGCGCAGTTCGAGGAGCAGCACGTCGGCGCGCTGATCATCGATCTGCGGGCGACGCCGCCGGGCGGCGATTTCGAGCGCGCGGCGGAGGTTTGCCGCCGCTTCTGCCCCAAGGGAAAGGTGCTGTTCACGCTCAAGCGCCCGGACAGCAAGCAGGCGGACATCTTCACGACCAAGGACGTCCCGCGCGCGAAGGGGACGCTCACGGTGCTGACCGATGCGCAGACCGCCGGCAGCCCGGAGGTCGTCGCCGGCACGTTGCGCGCGCTCGCCGGCGCCATCGTCATCGGGCAAAAGACGAAGGGCGCGGCGGCGGAGTTCAACGACTTCCCGCTGCAAGGCGGCCGCGTGTTACGCCTCGCCGTCGCCGAGGTGTTGCTGCCCGGCGACGTCTCGGTCGTCCCCGAGGGCGTGAAGCCGGACGTCGCGGTCGAGATCTCCGCGGAAACCGAGGCGCAGGTGCTCGCGCTCGAGTCCGAAAAAGGCGCCGTGGCCTTGACCACCGAAGTCGAGCGCATCCGCCTGAACGAGGCCGCGCTGGTGGCCGGGACCAACCCCGAGCTCGACGCCGCGCAAGCCGCCCAAGGGACGCGCGGCCAGCGAGCGAAACCGCCGCTGCGCGACGCCATCTTGCAGCGCGCACTGGATTTGATCACGACGATCGCGGTGTTTGAGAAGGGGGCGGTGCGGCGGTAGCGGGCGGGAATGACGAATGACGAATGACGAATGACGAATGACGAATGTTCGTTGTTCCTGGTTCTTTGTTCTTTGTTCTTCGTTCTTCGTTCTTCGTTTTCCCGGATCCACTATGGGTGCGAGTTCGGAGTGGTCTGCGCAAGGGAAACGAAGAACCGAGAACGAGGAGCGTTCGTCATTCGTCATTCGTCATTC
>DASYIS010000556.1:0-12500 GCA_035997375.1 Chthoniobacteraceae bacterium | reverse complement strand
GACGAATGACGAATGACGAATGACGAATGACGAATGACGAATGACGAATGACGAATACTGCGCGCTGGAGGGCATCGCGCCGTCGGTGCCAAGGGCGGACACGTCCGACCGCATCCTTTGCCAAGCGCTATGCACCCTTGGGCCGCCGCTTCGCGCGCTTCCGTGCCCCTTCGTGCTCCCGGCGCTCCATGAGCTTCTGGAACACCACCGCCAGCCCGTCGGCCACGATCTTCCAAGCGTCGGCGGAGCGCGTCCAATGATTGAGCGGCTTTGCCTTCTCCGGCAGCGCGTTGAGCGCCCCGAGCTTCGTTTTCTCCCACCGGCACGCCTCCAGGACGATCGGCACCACCACCGTCTTCTCGGCCTCATGCAACTCCAGCGCCTTCGGGATTTCGTGATCCGTAATGTAGTCGGTCGAAAGCGCCGCGCTGCTCGCGAGGATGATCACCACGTCCGCCTCCGCCAACTCGCGCTGGATCACGTCATTCCAGTCATCGCCCGGCGCGATCATCCGGTCGTGCCAACCCTTCTTCAGCAGCCCCTCGTTCTTCAGGATCTTCAGCTCCGATTCCAGCCGCTTGCGCTGCGTCACGTTGCTCTTCGAGTAACTGATGAACACCGTCGGCTTCCAGACCTCATTCAACCGCGACGGCTTTTCCGAGTACTCGTTGTTCGGCACGGCCGGGTCCACCAGCACCGTCCCGGTCTTCGTCGCGATGCCCGATTGCTGGCCGCGCCGCTCGTCGCCTTCCAGCGTCGCCGTGGCCACCCACTCTCCCTGCACCTGCGTCTCCTCCGCGGGATCGAGCCCCGGGATCTCCCCGTGAATATCGCGCATCTCCGCCTGGCAGAGGCCGGCCAGTTGCTGGCGCGCCTTCTTCGGGCCCGTCACCGTCAGCATCACCACGCGATCCTGCGGCTCCGTGCGCAGCAGCGCGCGGGCGCCCTCCCGCGTCAGGATCGCGCCACTCGCCCATTGCAGCTTCTTCCCCGCCTTCGTCTCGATAAACTCATGCAGCCGCACGATCGCCCGCGGCACAAGCCCCTCCGGCAGCGCCTGGTACGTGTAGCGCAGCCGCGTCGCCTCCGTCGCCTGGCCAAACACCGCCACCTCCTTCGGCTGATTATCCGGCAGCGCCTGCGGCACCAGCCACACCCCCGCTCGAAGACCCTGAGCCCCGTCGAAGGGCTTCTTCTGCGCATAGGCGATCTCGAACCGCTCCATGATCCTCACCAGGTACTCCCGCATCTCCTGGTCCTTCTCCGCCTTCAGCACCGCCTCCACGTCCGCCTGCTTCAGCACCCCCGCCTGCTTCTCCGCGCGGCGCATCAGCGCGTAGACATGCTTCGTCAACCACGCCGGCTGCAACACCGTCGCCTCGCGCAGCCGCGGGTCCGTGCGGTAATTCAGCGCCGCCCCGAGATTGTGCAGAATCTCCGAGAGCGAATCCTGTTTCCCCTCGTCCGTCACCCCGTGCTCCGCGCACAGATTCCGGTACTCCGCGTAAGTCAGGTGCGCCCGCTTCTTCCCGCCCTTCGCCAGCGCCCGGCGCACCTCGTCCCAAGTCTCGGGAAACGGCTCGCGCACCCATTTCAGCCGGCTCACCTCGCGGCCCAGCGCCTTCTTCAGCTTCTCCACCCCGCGCTTCGTCTTGCAATCCAGCTCCACAAACTCGCGAATGAACGGATACCGCTCCCGCAGCGCCTCGCGATCCAGCCGCGGCCGGCAGCCTTCCAAGTCCCACTTGTTGAGCGCCACGATCACCGGCGGCCCCTGGCCCTCGTTATCCGTCCCAAAAGCCTTGATCAGCCGCAGCCAATACTCCGCATCCTCCCGCTCGCTGCTCTCCCGCCCCGTCAGCACCACCACATAAACACTCCGCACGCTGAAGAAGAACTGATGCAGCGCATGCGTGATCACCTGCCCGGCAAAGTCCCACAGATGCGCCGTCACCGGCCCGCCTTGGCACCCCGGCAACTCCCAATCGCACAGCGCGATCCCCGGCGTGCTCTCCTCCCCCTCGTGAAACGGCTCATTCATCAAGGCCCGCACCGTGCTCGTCTTCCCCGCCGCCCCGCGGCCCACGAGGAGCAACTTCACTTCGTTCAACGGGCGGGTCTTTTGCGTCTGCCGGCTGAAGTAGAAGTCGAGGATGGCTTTCGGGTTGCCATAACGCCCTTGCTTTTCACGCGGGTCCGACCCGAGCACAGATGGCGAAAGGCCTAGCTCAGGGTTACCGTGCAGAAATAGGTGGTCCAACCCGAGCAAATCTCTCAGAGTAGCTGGGAGTGAACTGAGCCTGTTCGTCCGAAGGTCAAGTTCCGTCAGATTGCGCAATTGGCCCAATTCCGCAGGCACCGCCGTCAGCTGATTGTTGGCAAGGGAGAGCTGGGTAAGAGAAAGCAACTTACCCAGCTCCGAAGGTAAAGAGGACAGCTGATTGTTCTGCAGAAAGAGCACCCTTAACGCTTTCAAACGATGAATCTCCGCCGGAACAGCGCCCAATCGGTTGTCGTCAAGGTCGAGCCGCCTCAATGCAGTCAACATCGCGAACTCGGCCGGGAGCCCTATCAACTTGTTGCTGTAGAGACGAAGGTCCCTGAGAGCGACCATTTTCCCAAGCTCGCTCGGCACCTCAGTCAGCTGATTGTTGTTGAGCCAAAGTTCCGTTACCGATCTAAGTTTTCCAAACTCTGAGGGCAGAGTCGTCAGCCGGTTGCCGTGGAGCAAGAGCCTAATTAGCGAGGGCAACTTATCCAATCCACTCGGCACCTCTCGCAGCTGATTGTTGAATAGATAAAGGTGCGTGATGGCGGTCAGCCCTTCGAGCTCTCTCGGTACGGCAGTCAGGCCCAATCCACTCAGGTCGAGCGTTGTTTCTTTATCCCGACGGCATACCTCGATCCTCCTCCACGCTTCCTCAAATGCTCGCTGTGCTTCGTCCTTCATCGCGGTTTACATATGCTGTTTTGCCAGACAATCGGTGCCTTTGCAATCCCCGTTACAGCGTCGTTGCGCAAGCGCGCTCACGCGCCCGCGTTACGTGGCGCCGCACGAATGGCGAGCATGCGGTTGATGGACAGAATGACGAATGCCGAACGAGCTAAATCTCTCCAGCCATCTCCAACGTCTTCGCTTCCGCTTCGTTCGAAACGTAAAAGCCTGCTTCCGTGCGCAGTCGCCCGATCTCCAGCCGCACGGACTCGACGTCACCGAGCTGGCGGGCTTTCGCGAGAATGCCGAGCGCGCCGGTGACCGGCACCGCCAGGCGTCGCGCGGCTTTGCGTCCCTTCGTTTCGTCGATCAGGAGTAGTCGTGCGGAAGTCTCCACCGCCAGCGCGATCGCCTCCGCTTCGCCCTCATCCAGACCGGCCAGCCGCAGGCTCACGGCGAGCGCAGTCTGGGTCAGCGTCACCACGCGCAGCCATCCGGCATTCCGTGCGGCGAGCAGCGACGCGCGCCCGGCGACATGAGGCAGCGCCAGCATCTCCCGCCACACCGCCTCGGGCACCGCGACCTCCGTCAGCTGCCTGCGCACCAGATCGAGCCGCCCGATCACCGCGAGGTTGACGAGCGGCGAAGTGTTACTGATTACCTGCGACATAGGCCGCGTCGTCCGCCAGCTCCGCCTCGCCGTAATGCCGCGCAATCCCGTGCCGGGTCAATTCATGACCAAAGACGAACGGGTGCAGTCCCGCGACCCGCGCCGCGCTGCCAAAGGAAGCCAACTCGCGCTGGTACAGCCCACAGGCCAACTCCAGCCGCAGCCGTGCTTCCACCTCCGCGGCGCTGCCCGGAATGGCGCCGAGGACTTCCTCCGGAATCTCGAAAGTTACTCCCATGGGCTTACGCTAGCAGAGTAATGACGAATGACGAATGCAGAATGACGAAAGCGGACCGAACACGAGCATTCGTCATTCGTCATTCCGCCCCTCACGCCGGCCGCGTCACCAGCGTCACCGCGCTCCCCGCCTCATTCCCCATCGTCAGCACCACGTACACCTTCAGCGCCACCCGCGCCCCCGGCTGCGTCAGCCCGAAGCCCGTCACAAACTCCCGCGCATCGCCGGGCAGCCGGCTCTCGATCGTCACCGCGTCGTCGTCATTGTACGCGTCGCCGGGGTCGCCACGCAGCTCGTAGTGATCCAGCGCCGCGTCGGTCGAAGCGCTGTACACCACCTTCGCCTGATCCGGCGCCTGGAAGACCGCGCTCGCGTTCACCGGGTCCGGCGTGTGGCCGGCCGCCGGCGTCAGCGCCGGCAGCGTCGAGACCAGCGCCGGGAATTGCTTGCACCGCGCCGGCACCGCCACCCGGTACGCCTTCATCGTCAGGTAAGCCGAGCGCTTGCTCACCTCGCGATTCGCCCGCGCCAGCACCACCTCCTGCGCGGTCACCGCCTCCTGCGCGTACGCCGCCTGCAAGCCCGCCACCGCCGCCGCGAAGGCCGACTGCACCGTGTCATCCGACAACTTCAGCGGCAGCGTCACCCCGTCGGGCGCCGTCCCCGCATTGAGCTTCGTCCAGAGCGACACCACATCGCGCATCGGATTGAGAAACTTCTCCTCCCCCGAGCGAGATACTCGGCGCAATCAAGGGCGCGCCGGCCGAGGCCTTGAAATTCTTTGCGCCGAGTCCCGATCTCCGGGGTTTGTGCTGTTAAGCTTCGAACGCTGTTTGCTTATGATGCCCCCGACCCGTTTTTTGCTCTCGCTCGCCGCCTGTGGCGTGCCCCTGGCCTCGTGGGCGGCGCTGGACCCGGCGGCCCCCATCGATCCGCCGCTCGACGCGGGGCAGACGGAGTTCTTTGAAAAGAACATCCGGCCCGTGCTGGCGGACAAGTGTTACAAGTGCCACTCGGCGGAATCGACCAAAGTGAAAGGCGGCCTGCTGCTCGATACGCGCCAGGGCATCCGGGCCGGCGGCGACACGGGGCACGCGGTGGTGCCGGGGAGTGTGTCGGAGAGCTTGCTCGTCAAGGCGCTCCACTGGGAGGACAAGGATCTGCGGATGCCGCCGGAGAAGGACGGTGGGAAGCTGCCGGACGAGGTGATCGCGAACTTCGAGAAATGGATCGCGATGGGCGCGCCGGACCCGCGGGTCAGCGACACCAAGGCGGCGAAGAAGGGGATCGACCTGGTGAAGGCCCGGCAGGCGTGGGCCTACCAGATGCCGAAGGCCGCGCCCGCGCCGGCGGTGAAGGACGCGGCCTGGCCGCGCACGGAGGTGGACCGCTTCGTCCTCGCGGCGCAGGAAGCGAAAGGGCTGCACCCGGTGGCCGACGCCGATCGGCTCACGCTGTTGCGGCGCGTTTATTTCGACCTGGTCGGGCTGCCGCCGACGCCGGCGGAGATCGAGGCGTTTACGCGGGACCAGTCACCGGAAGCGCTCGCGAAGGTGGTGGACGAGCTGCTCGCGCGGCCGCAATTCGGCGAGCGCTGGGGCCGGCACTGGCTGGATACCGCGCGCTTCGCGGAGTCGACGGGCAAGGAACGCAACTTCACCTTCCCGGAAGCGTGGCGCTATCGGGATTGGGTGATCGACGCCGTCAACGACGACAAGCCGTACGATCGCTTCATCGTCGAGCAGCTCGCGGGCGATTTGTTGCCGTCGCGGGATTCGGTGGAACACGACGCGCATCTCGTGGCGACGGGTTTTCTCGCGGTCGGCCCGAAGGGGTTGAATGAGAAGAACAAGGAGATCTTCCGCATGGAAGTGGTGGACGACCAGATCGATACCACCTCGCGGGCGGTGCTCGGGCTGACGGTGGCGTGCGCGCGCTGCCACGACCACAAGTTCGATCCGATCCCGACGAAGGATTACTACGCGCTGGCGGGGATTTTCCGCAGCACCTCGACGTATTTCGGGACCGGCGGCGTGACGGCCCAAAATAAGAACGGAACCAAGCTCGTCGCGCTGGGGCCACCGCCGGCTCCCGAGGCGCCGGCCGTTCCGGAAGCCGCGCCGGTGGTTCCTGCGCCGGCCGCTCCGCCTGCGCCTGTGGTGACTCCCGAAATCGCGGCACAACCGGAGGTGCCCCCGGCGATCGCGAACGACCCGCAGAAGGTGCGGCGCTTCGCCAATCTTCCGCCCGAGAAGCGCGCGGAATTGATGAAACGCTTCGGCAAAGGCGCCGCGCCCGCGGTTTCCGCGCCGCCCGCCGCGCCCGTCGCCGAGTCCGTGCCGGAGAAACCGTCCGAGCCGGCGGTGCCCGCGCGCATCGCGAACGACCCCGCCATGGCGCAGCGCCTCGCCAATCTCCCGCCCGGGAAGCGCGCGGAATTCATGAAGCGCTTTGGCAAAGACGCCGCGCCCGCGGTTTCCGCACCGCCCGCCGCACCGCCCGCCGCGCCCGCCGCCGAGGCCACGCCCGAGAAACCGGCCGAGCCGGCGCTGCCGCCGCGTCTCGCCAACGACCCCGCGATGGCGGCGCGCTTCGCGAGCCTTCCTCCCGAGCAAAAGGAGCGGCTGCTCAAGAAGCTCGGGCAGAATCCGGGGGCGAAGTTCGGCCAGGGGAAGCGCCCCGGGCAGGCAGCTGATACGACCCCTGCCGACGGCCGCGCGCACGCCATGGCCGTCGGCGATGGAGCCGTCGCGAATGCCGCCATTCTCATCCGCGGCGAGGTCGACCATCGCGGCGACACCGTCCCGCGCGGCGTCCTGTCCGTGCTCACGACCGGCACGCCGCCCGAGATGCCTGCGAAGGCCAGCGGCCGCCTCGAGCTCGCGGAGTGGCTGACTTCGCCGGAGAATCCGTTGACCGCGCGCGTGATGGTGAACCGCGTCTGGCAGCATCTCTTCGGCGAGGGCTTGGTGCGGACGGCGGACAACTTCGGCGCAACCGGCGAGGCGCCGAGCAACCCGGCGTTGCTCGACGCGCTGGCCGTGCAATTCATGCAGGACGGCTGGTCGGTGAAGCGCCTCGTCCGCTCGCTCGTCCTGAGCCATACGTACCAACTGAGCGGCGCGACGAATGCCCAGGCGCAGGAAATCGACCCCGGCAATCGCCTCCTCTGGCGGGCCACGCCGCGCCGGCTCGACGCCGAGGCGATCCGCGATGCGATCCTCGCGGCGAGCGGGAAGATCGATCTCAACCCGCTCCACGGCTCGGTCGTCGCGAAGACGGGTGACGGCTACATCGGCAAGGGGATCCGGCCGGAGTCATTCATGAATGTGACCGCGAACTATCGCAGCGTCTACCTGCCGATCGTCCGCGACTTCGTGCCGGAGGCGCTCGACATTTTCGACTTCGCCGAGCCGAGCCTGGTCGTCCCCACGCGCGACGTGACCAACGTGCCGGGACAGGCGCTCTACCTGCTCAACAACGACTTCGTCCGCGCGCAGGCCGCGGCTCTCGCGAAGCGCGTTCTCGAGACGCCGGAGGAACCGCAGCGCATCGCGCTCGCCTACCAATTGACGCTCAGCCGGCCCCCCACCGACGCCGAGCGGGCGCGCGCGCAGGCGTTTGTTGCCGACGAATCGCTGCATCCCGCCAAGCCGGGTTTCAAGGGCGACCCCGATCTCCTTTCCTGGTCCACCTTTTGCCAGGCGCTCTTTGCCAGTGCCGAGTTCCGTTACCTGAAATAAACCCGAATGCCGAATGACGAATGACGAATTTTGACCTGCCCCTTCGTCATTCGTCATTCGTCATTCACAAAATCCCATGAACGATCGACCCTACGAATGCCGCAGCGTGACGCCCGCCATGCTCACCCGCCGCGATCTGCTCCGCACCGTCTCTGCCGGCTTCGGCTGGCTCGCCTTCAAGAGCCTGACCACCGCTGCGTCGGCCGCCGAGAACCGTCATCCGCTCGCCGAGAAGGCGCCGCATTTTCCGCCGCGGGCGAAGCGCGTGATCTTCCTCTGCATGCAAGGCGGCCCATCGCACATCGACACCTTCGATTACAAGCCGAAGCTCAACGAAGACTCCGGCAAGCCCGGGCCCTCGCGCGGCGGCGGCTCGAAGCTGTATGGCTCGCCGTTCAAGTTCGAGCAGCGCGGCGAGAGCGGGCTGTGGATCTCGGAATTGTTTCCCAAGGTCGCCGAGCACGCCGACGACCTCTGCCTGCTCCGCGGCATGCACACCGACATTCCGAATCACCCGCAGGCCTTCGTCCAACTGCATACCGGCAGCTCGCAATTCGTGCGGCCCAGCCTCGGCGCGTGGGCGCTCTACGGGCTCGGCACGGCGAATGAAAACCTGCCCGGCTTCGTCACGATCAGCCCGCCGATCCAGTTCGGAGCGCAAAACTACGGCAGCGCGTTTTTGCCGGCGTCGTATCAAGGGACAAGGCTCGGCGCGCAGCGGGGCGACAACGGCACGGCGACCGTCGGCAACATGCGCAACCCCGATCTCTCCACCGTGCAGCAGCGCAAGCAGATCGACCTCGTGCAGTCGATGAACCAGGATCTCCTGGCGACGACCGCGAATCCCGAAGTCGAGGGCGTCATCGAGTCGTACGAGCTCGCCTTCCGCATGCAGGGCGAGCTGCCGAAGGTGCTCGATGTCACGAAGGAGTCGCGCGAGACGCTGGCCGCCTACGGCGTGGGGAGCGGGGTGGGGGGCGAGTTTGGCAAGCAATGCCTCATGGCGCGCCGCCTCGTCGAGGCCGGCGTCCGTTTCGTCGAGGTCTGCCATGCGGGCTGGGACCAGCACCAGAGCCTGCAGAGCAAGCTCCGCCAGAACTGCGCCGCCACCGATCAAGGAATCGGCGCGCTCCTCGGCGACTTGAAAGCGCGCGGCCTGCTCGAAGACACGCTCGTGATCTGGGGCGGCGAATTCGGCCGCACCCCCGACGGCCGCCGCGACGACGGGCGCGACCACAACGCCAAGGGCTTCACCATGTGGATGGCCGGCGGCGGCGTCAAAGGCGGCCTGAGCTACGGCGCCACCGACGACTACGGCGCCCAGGCGGTCGAGGACAAAGTCCACACGCACGACCTCCACGCGACCATCCTCGCCCTCCTCGGCCTCGACCACGAAAAACTCACCTACCGCTACGCCGGCCGCGACTTCCGCCTGACGGATGTGCATGGCACGGTGGCCAAGGCGATCTTCGCGTAGGCGAAAGTCACTTCAACGCCGGATGGAAGGCACCGCCAAGATTCCCGAATGGCGGCAAGGAGCAAAATATGCGATAACGCCAACATTAATTCTTTCCTTGGGAAGACATTAGGCTAAGAGTCGGTCATGGCAAGAGAGGTAATGTTGCAAGGGTTCCGAGAACTGTTTTTTCCATCGCAGGCGGATGAACTGCCCCGAGGGCAGTCGACGAATGAGACTGAAAAAAAGGGTGACGGCTTGGCTGAGGGGCCGCCGCCGTTGCCTGTCCCTCCGATCCCAGAGACGCCAAACCAGGGTGCCTCCGCTTCGGCACAGGAGCAGAGTTCCGGGAGCAGCTCCGGCTTGCCTCGCGGGGCGACGCTGTTAATTTCGGGTCCGCCAGGAGCAGGCAAAACGACATTTGCGATGGCCTTGGCCCGATCGCTCATGCTGCGGAAACGGGATCAGAAGCCGCATTTGGTCAGAAATAAGGCCCGGATTCTTTATTTCATCAGCTCGGAGATCACCTTGACGCGGCTGAAAGATGTCTTTCGTCCCTTCGGCTGGTTTGGGAATGACGCCGGCAACGCAGCCGGGGAGATGCTTTTCCACGACGATCATCGCAAACCGGACGATGACAATCTTTACGTCATCACGCCGAATCCCGCGACGGACCGACCGGTGCCGAGCCCGGAGGAACTCGTCAATGATATTTTCGGGCGGATTGCGAGGAGCCTTTCGCCAGGCGAAGCCGAGCGGGAAGACAAAGAGTACGTGGTCATCGTCGACAGCATTACGGCCTTGTTGAAGGGGTGTGTCACTCCGGCCGATGAACGGCGCCAAACTCACGAGTTGCTCTACCGCTTGCGCGTGCTCTTCGGCAGGGCGGCGACGAAGACGGCGGCCGGCGGGAGGACCGATGGGGAGACCGGCCGAAAGGAGGGCCGGCTCATCCTGACCATCCTGTTGGCGGAACAGGACCAGCCCTCGGATACTTCGCCCAAGCCGGCTTCCGTGGAGGATTACCTGGCCGACATCGTCTTCCGTTTGTCGAACAAACCGCAGCCGTTGGGGCGCCGTTTCCGGGAGCTCGAGATCGTGAAATCCCAAGGTGTGCATATGATTCCCGGTGAGCATTCATGGGCGATTGTCACCAACAATAACTGCGACCACTACATGCGCCATCCGGTGCTGAAGAAAGAAGTGGAGAGCGATACCTTTCGGGATGGAGACGGCGAAGCTTGGGGAACCATCGTCATATTTGCGCGAGCCCGCATGCTCCACAAAAGCCTGGGGCCGCGCTCCACCGCCTCCAAGGACGAGGCCGGTCGTGAGCCGATGCTGATTCACTCCGGCACGGATGGCCTCGATGAAATGCTGACGAGCCGGCCGGAATACTGGTTGCCGCAGCAACCATTGGCGGCGGGCAAAGGCGGGCTAGTGCAAGGGAAGACGACGCTGGTCGCCGGCCCGATCGGGGCCGGTAAAACAACGCTCTGCCTGCAATTCCTGCTCAACCAGCATGAACTCCTCGAAAACCTGCACCGTCCCGCGCCGGAGCGGCCTCGATACCAGCCGGAAAGTCTCTTCATCAGCCTCAACGCGGACGCACTCCGCACGGTACGAAATGTCTACGACCATCTGGCCTATGAGATCCGGGACTCAGACTATCGGTTGACGAAATTACCGAAGAGCAAATACCGGGATATCTTCACGACCGATCCGTGGGCCCGCCACTTGGCTGTCCTCGATTTCAGTCAATCGCTCTTCGACTTCAACCACTTGATCGCTCACCTTAATTGGGCGATCGAACGGTTTCAGCCCAAACGCATTGCCTTTGACGGGCTCTCGGAATGGTTGACGACCTTCAATAAGTCCGACGCGACGAAGATGCTCGAGGCCATCGGGGTGCTGATCGCCAACCATCGCGTCTACGACCCCCGGCATCTTGCGAAGCCGGCGCCGACGGTCTTCATGACCTTCGACATGAACACGCGGGAGGATCCGCTGGCACCGCAGGCGACGGGAATCAACGCCGACTACATCATCGCGCTGAAGCAGGTCAACCTGCAGGACGAAATCCGGAAAGTCATCTATATCCTGAAGTCGGCGGACGCGGGCCACGATCCGACCGTCCGGGAGATGTCGATCCAAAAAGAGCGGACGGTCGTACGTTCCGCGCTCGACAATTTCAATGGGCTGCTCTCCGGGCGGCCGCAACCCGCGGAAGTGTTGCTGCAACTGTTTCAGGAGAACAACGCCGAGGAAACGTTCAACCGGTGGTTGAACTGGCGCCTGACGCAACTGAGCAGTCTGCGTTTCAAGAGCCTGGACTTTTCGCGCTCGGAGATCGGGCCGATGTTCGAGGATTTTGGGTCACGCACGCGCTTCCCCGCGGCGGATTTAAAGATCCTGAGCGTGGATGAATGGTGGCTCGCCTCGCAACCGCCGTCCTCGGAGCGGAGGGCCATGACCGGCCAAGGCACGAAACCATCGTTAAAGACCGGAGCGAAAATTACATCCGTGCCGGAGCAGGGCTCGGCAGGCGGTTTTCCTCCGCCGGCGCAGTCCGGGCAACCTGAGGCGGAAGGGGGAGACGCACCTGCGCCGGAACTGGGCAAGGCGGCGCCCGACCCGGAGCCGCCCAGGACGGTGGCCGCGCCGGAACACTCGACGCTGCTCAACCTCGCGGGGATGTGGGCGTTCGATGAAGAAGAGAAAGCGCCGTTGGCGTCCTCCTGGCGCGATTTTTGGCTCTTTGAAGTCGATAAATGCGCGCAGGAGGGCGAAGCGGACCGCGGCGACGCGGACGCCGTGCGCTATGCAGTGCCGGCCTCGATCGACTTCGGGCTGTTCTGCGTGAACCGCCGAATGTTGGAACAGCACGAGAACCCTCTCGCAGAAGAGGTTCGAAAGTTTCAACAAGCGGCCAAGGGGACGGAGGAGTACTTCGGGAAACTGGCCGCAAAGCACCAAGGCGCGACCGAAGGTGAAGAACAGAGTGGGAATGGAACCAGGAAGACCTCCCGAGCCCGGTGGAAGAGCACCCGGGATTTCGAGGAACGGGTGCAAAAGAATACGACCCGCCAATTACAGAAATTCCTGCTCGACGTCCTTCCGCGCTACTGGGCGAAACCGAAGAAAAACGGAGAGGTCATGTGGTTCGACGGGACAAAGCAGGACATTCGGTTCAAGGACGGCAAGGTGGTGGAAATCGGGAGGGCGCGCGAGCCCGGCGAGCAGGTTTCGCCGGATGAACCGACCGAGGCGCCGCCGACGCTCGTCAGCCTTTTGATCTTCCTCCGGGAAGACCGGCCCGAACGGACAGAAACAGAATCCGACCCGGCGGCGTTTCTGGATTACGAGAAAAATCGCTGGGGTTTTTCGTTCGACATGGGGACACGGGAGACTTGCGTATGCGTCTTTTGCGAACTCGCCTGGAGTTTCGGCGCCTCGGC
>DASYIS010000555.1:0-14383 GCA_035997375.1 Chthoniobacteraceae bacterium | reverse complement strand
GGCGAAACGGACGAATGGGCTCACGAATGGCGCTACGACAAGGTCCTCCTCTCGACGCGCAACGTCGACCGCTGGGTGCGCACGCTGTGGGAGACCGTCCAGGCGAATCCTGAAATGCGCGGCACCACAACGCTGGTCTTCACGACGGACCACGGACGCGGCAACGACGAGTCCTCATGGACGAGCCACGGCGTGAAGTTCCCCGGGTCCGGCGAATGGTGGTTCGCCGTCCTCGGTCCAGACACACCGCCGCTCGGCGAGCGAAAGACTTGCGCGCCGGTCAAGCAGGCGCAAACCGCCGCCACCATCGCGCGCTTGCTCGGCGAAAACTACCGCACCGCGGTGCCGGAGGCGGCGGCGGAGATCGGGGAGGTGTTTCCGCCCTAGCTAAGCGAACAGGTGCCGCCTCCATCTTTGTCCGGGCGCTCGTTCCGTGGGAGGCGCTCAAGAAATTGGAGCGGCACCCCTTCGCCTATGCTCAGAGAGAGCCGCCTCTACCCAGCGGTCCAAACCTGTCGGCGCAAACTTGCGCAACTGATAGTGATGCGTCCTGATCTTTGAATTTATGCTGGCGCGCTCGCACTTTCCTGCGCGCACGGGCGTTTCAAGACCGCCTTGAGAACGAAGGCGATTACGGCGGTCCCAATCGTAGAGACGAGCACGGTCACCAGCACGGCGCCGAGTTGAGACTGAAGGAACGGATGATCGAAAGCGTTGCCACTCATCCCACTCACCTCTGCGGGGTGCGGAAGAAGGGTCAGGTTACCGTTGACCGAGGCATCGGCCAGCAGTGCGGTCAGGACGACGCCCACCGCGCCGCCGGCGCCATGAATCGCGAAGACGTTCCGCGCGATTTCGAAGCCCGGCGCCGTCGTGAGGTAGTTCGCGAAAACATACGCCGCGCCGGAGGCAAAGAGGGCGATGATCGCGGCCCCGGTGTTCGTGACGAAGCCGCCGGCGGGCGAGATCGCCACCAGCCCCGCGATGATCCCCAGGCAAAATCCGCGCAACGGAAGGGGCCGTCGCAGGATCACATCGAGCATCACCCACACGAGCCCGCCGACGGCCGCGGCCATCGTGCGCGCCGTGATGACGCTCGTGGCTATGCCGTCGGCAGCGACGGCCAAATCAGGCGTGAGACTGATCGTATAACCCAACCATCCAATCCAAAGGAGCGCGGTGCCGGCGATGGTTCGCATGAGAGATCGCGGCTGATCCGGCACCCTTCCCCAGCGGGGGCGCAGGCCGAGCATGAGGCCGAACACCAGCACGCTCCAGCCGGCGGTCACGTGGACCACGAGGCCACCGGCGAAATCGAGCGCCGAGAGTTTGGCCTCGCTGTTCCAGAGGCCGTTCATCAGGCCATTCGCCCCCCAGACCATGTGGGCCACCGGGCAATAGATCAGGAGAACCCAGGGCGCCGTGAAGAGCAGGAGCGTGCGCCATTTCACGCGCCGGGCCAGTCCGGCGACGACGATCGCCGCGCCGAAGACCGCGGAGAGCGCCTGGTAAATCGCGAAGACGTCGTGCGAGATGAAGAACGCGTAGTCCGTATTCGGCGCGACGCCGACTTGCTTCATGAAAAGAGCCTCCGTGCCGCCGAGAAAGGGCGAGCGAAAGCTTGTGCCGAAGGCCAGCGAGTAACCGGCGACCCACCACACAACGACCACGACGACCGCGCAGCCCAGGAACGATAGGCAGACGTTGCGCACGTTCTTTCCTCCGGCCAGCGTACCGTAAAAGAGCGCGAGACCGCCCACGGCGATCAGCGACATCAGGGCCGCCTGCAACAGGACCCAGGCGATCTGTCCCGAATTGCGCGGGACGACGAGCGGCACGCTGGGAGTTCCCTTCGCCTCGGGGCGAGGCGCGGGTGAAGGCGGCTGATTCAGGTAGGTATCGAGAGCATTCAGTCGCTGCTCGACGGTCCGGGTGTCAGCAGCTTTGGGTGGAGTCGCGGCCGGGCTCGCCGGCTCCTCAGCCGCAGAGAAGATCGGGGCGAGCAAGATCGCAAGCGCCCACACCCAGGGCAGGAACACGCGGCGCGGACGTGGTTGAGTTTTCATCATCGGAAGGCTCCCATCCTCCTGTTGCGACGTGTCGACGAGCGCCGCTCCTTACTCCACAAACTCCAGCTTCACCGGCTCGGGAATGAACCCCAGCTCGTGCGCGCGGCCGAGGAATTGCCGGATCGCTTCCCGCCCCGTCTCGCCGTAGTCGATCGTGTAATCGTTGACGTACATGCCGATGAATTTGTCGGCGAGCGGCGCGTCCATGCCGCGCGCGAGCGGCATGGCGTGATCGACGCCGGCCTGCCGATGCTCGAGCCCGTACCGGATGCTCTCGCGGAGGATGTCGCTGATCTCGTGGCGCGCCGCGGGCGGGAAATCCTTGCGAATGACATTGCCGCCGAGCGGGAGCGGAAGGCCGGTGTCGTTCTTCCACCACTCGCCGAGATCGACCACTTTGCGGAAGCCGTCGCGCTCATACGTGAGCTGCCCTTCGTGAATGATGAGGCCGACGGTGGCGTACCCTTCGCGCACGTAGTCGAAGATCTCATCGAACGGGACAACCGCGACTTTCGGCTCCACGCCGAGGAAAAGCTGGAGCGCGAGGAAGGCGCTGGTCAGCCGTCCGGGGACGGCGATGGTCTGCTCGAGCAGCCATTTGCGCACGGCGGCGAGGTCGTGGAGCTCGGGCAGCCAGTGGTCGTTGCGCACGATGAGCATCGGCCCGTAGCCGTCGCCCATGCTCGCGCCGGAAGGGAGGAGCGCGTACTGGTCGAGCACGTAGGCGTAGGCGTGAATGGAGATGGCGGAGATGTGCAGCTCGCCGCGCGTGGCCCGCTCGTTCAGCGTCTGGATGTCCTGGAGGAAATGCTCGAAGCGCCACCCGCCGGTGTCGATCTTGTGCTCGGCCAGCGCGTAAAACATGAACGCGTCATCCGGGTCGGGTGAGTGCCCGAGGGTGAGCACGGAGTGGGAAGTAAACATTCGGGAAGATGGTGGCGAAAGGCCGGGCCGGCGGCAATAAGGAACCCAAGACGTGAGGCGGACTTGCCGCTGGGGTGCAGATTGACCGGCGCCCGGAATTTCTCTACATTCCTTGCATGTTCTTCACTTCCACGCTGACTTCGAAAAACCAAACCACCATTCCGAAAGCCGTCGTGGCGGCCTTGCATGCCCAGCCGTCGAGCAAGCTTTGCTTTGAAGTCGAGCCCGACGGGCGAATCGTTCTTTCGGCCAAGACGGCGACCTTTGCGGAACTGGCTCATACGTTCCCGAAGCGAAGGCGAAAGACGCCGGCCACGTTGGAAGAGATGCAGGCCGCCATCGTGGCTGGGGCGTCTCGAGGGTATAAACGGCGCGCCTCGAAAGCCAAATGACGGGCCTCGATACGAACAACCTGGTCCGCTATTTGGAGCAGGACGACGAAGAACAGCTGGTGAAGGTCCTGCGGATGATGAACAAGAAAGGAGCCGTTTTTTTCGTACCGGATCTGGCGCTGGCCGAGTTGGACTGGGTGCTGACCAGTATTTATGATTGGACCCGCAGCGAAGTCGCGGAAGCGATCGGGCGCTTGCTGACGATCCATAACCTAGTCTTCGAAGACGAAGGACGCCTGAAATGGGCGCTCCGATTGATGCGTGACGGAGCGGAGCTGGCAGACGCCCTCATCATTGCGCGATGCCGGGAATGGGGGTGCCGGGATGTCGCCTCCTTCGACAAGGGAATGGTGAAACATCACGCGGGTTTTGCGTTTACTCCAACATAGGCGCCTCACTTCCCCGCCCGCTCCCGAAACAGCCACTCCGGCGGAATGCGCGCCGGCTCCGCGCCGTCGGGGCCGGAGAGGAGGATCGGGCTCGGCGGGCCTTGGAAGACGGCCCAGGGGCGCGGGTAGTAGCGCCACATGCCCGACTTGCGCCACGGGGTGCTGCGGGCGTCGGCGAAGTCGACCTGGAACTTGTGCAAGCCGGCCTTGAGCGGGACGGTCCAGGTGCCGTGGCCGTGCCACCATTGCGTGAGATCCCACTCCTCGTCGTCGACGTAG
Organism: Chthoniobacteraceae bacterium; assembly: GCA_035997375.1. GTDB lineage: Bacteria > Verrucomicrobiota > Verrucomicrobiia > Chthoniobacterales > Chthoniobacteraceae > DASYIS01. The sequence continues at coordinate 10,330 of DASYIS010000555.1, read as the reverse complement.
ACGCGCAGGTCGTAGCTCGTGGCGACGCCCATGTTCACGAGCTCGGGCGGCGCTTGGAAGGTGTAGAGGCCGTCGGCGGGGACTTTCAAATAGCCGTGGTAGCGCACGCCGTAGGGCTCCGCGCTCTTGATCTCGGAAAGGTCCATCTCGCGCGTGGCGAGGCCGTGTTCCGCGGCGGGCAGCCAGTGCGCCTCGGCATAGAGCTTCCACCACGGCGCGTGGAGCACTTCGTACCGGAGGCCGGGCTCGAGGGGCGAGCGGCTCGCGTCCGGCAAGACCGCGGGATGCGTCGGCGCTTTGTTGAAGAAGGCCCACGCCGGCTCGGTGAAATGCGTGCCGTTGATCTCAAAGTCGTCGCCATTCAGCGTCGAAAACGCACGCGCCGCGAACGTGGTGCTCTCGGTGATCTTGATCGGATCGATGAATTGCGGTGAGGTCCGCGTGGGCGGCGTGCCATCGGTCGTGTAGCGGATCTCCATGCCGTTGATGCTCGTCATGTCGACGAGTGCCTCGTGCTCGAACGTATTGCCGATGGGCAGGAACAGCACGGGGTCGAGCGGACGCCTGAACATGATGAAGCGCGTCGGGCTGATCTCGTAGTCGCGTCCGAAATCCACGAGCGTTTTGCCGTCGCGCCCCAGCCCCGCGCCTCCGAGGTGTAGGTCGTACTGCTCCTTTTCCGGCTCGTGGACGGTGAGGTTCGCGAGCGCGCCCGGGCGGCCCCGCCCGCCCCAGATCTGCTGGTCGCCGAACCCCACCGTCTCATACCAGAGATGGCTGCCATCCGACAGCACGAGATGGAAGCCGGTGAGTTGCGGATCGTCGCTCTTCAGCGGCTCGAATTTCATCACCCGCTCGGGCGCGCCGCGCTCGCGAGAGGCAATGACGCTGACGAGCGTCAGGCGGTTCCCCGCAGCCTGCGTGGTCACGAGTTGCTCCGCGATGCCATACTGATCTGTCACCCGCGGGGCGTATTTCTTCACGTCGACCGGCGCCTCGGGGCCGCGCAAGAACCGCAACGGCACATTCGCGACCTGGCCGAGGGTGACGCTCGGGCCGTCGGGATTTTCGCTGCGAATCAGTCCCGCCTTTTCGTCGATGACAAGCTGCGCGGGGCCGAAGGGCCGCGCCGGCTTCTGCTGCAATGCGGAGAGCGAGACGCGCCACGGGATGCTGAACTGATGCGACTCCACGCCCGGTGTCTCGATGGCATCGGTGATGATGAAAATCCGCAGCGCGCGGATGTGGATGATCTGCCGGGAGGAGTGGACATCGCCGACGGCTTTGCCGGGATCCTGCTGCGCGAGATCAGGGCCGCCGTAGTCGCCCTTGAAGCCGGGGAACCTCTGGTAGCCCCCGTGAAAAATCGCTTCGCCGAAATCCAACCGCTCGCTGCTGAGCCAGCGATTCGGGGTGGGCTTTTCGTCGGCTTGCGTGAGCGCCATCGTCTTCGTGCCGGGCTCGTACGCGTTCATACGACCGAAGAGTTGCTGCGGTGGCAGGCCGTCGATTAGCACCGGTTGCGCCGCGAGGAGCGGGAAGTCGTGATCGTAGTGGTAGATCATGCCGAAGGGCCACTGCGGCGCTTGCGACCCGCCGTGCGAGCCGCAGGCCATCATCGCGAGGAAGGCGTCGTCGTCGTTCCACCCGCCGCGGAAATAGTAGGCGCCGGTGTACGGCATCCAATCGGAGCGGATGTGCGGCGGTCCCGGCTTCTCGCCGCCGAGCAGGTCCGCGATCGCTTCCTGCGCTTGGCGCTGCGGCTCGCGCAAGGCCGCGGTGGGCGTGGAGAGGTGCCCCCACGCGCCGAGCATCCGCCGCACTTCGGGAATCCCGAAGACCGCCGCGTCGCGGTCGATCGGGTGGAAGACCGGTCGCTCCGTCAGGTATTGCTGCCACGTGCTCGTCCAGCGCTGCGGCCGGTAGCCGACGGCGAAACGGTGCTCGTACCCGCCGGGCGCGAGATGGCGCAGCATGTACTTGAAGGTGTTGTCGTGCCAGGCGAGCGCACGGTTCCGCCAGCCCGGCGAGGTCCACCACGCGGGCTGGTATTGGTCCCACATTGAGAAGATGTAGCCCTGCTGCACCGGCATCTCCATGTGCCCGTCGTCGCCGATTTCCGTCATCGAGCCGTCGGGCTCCGTGCCGAGCGTGAACCAGCGTTCGTAGCCCTGGCGCACCTCGCGCTCGGCGCGCCGGCCGGCGTGGAATTCCTGCAAATACGGCGTGAGACAGGCCCAAGTGTAGAGACCCCCGTTGTTGTGATTGAACACCGTCTCGCGCGCCTGCCGCCACCACGCGGTGCTGTACTTTTCCAGACAGAGGAGCTGCACCCGCGCCAGCGTGAGCGACGGGATGAGCCGCACCGTCTCCGGCCGTGCCACGGCGAGATCCGAGAGGTCCTCCATCATCGTCCCGAAAGCGTTGCCGGGGCTGAAGGTGAACAGGTTCTCCACCTCGTAAGGCGAGGCCGCCGCATCGGCGAAGAAGTTGAGCGACCAGTCGTCCATGATCTCCGCCCAGCGCTGCAAATACGCGGCCTTCGGCGTTTCGCGATACGCGCTCAGCAGGGGCCAGCAGCAACTGCCGACCTGCGCCAGGCGCTCGCTGTCGGCCATCGCCGCGGCGCGCTTGGCCGGGTCATCGGGCAGGTCGATCCAGTGAATCTCGCCCGGCGTATAATGAAGGGCGCGCGCCTCGCGGTCGGTGATCGTCGTCAGCAGCCCTTGCAACAAATCGTCGCCACTCGCGCGATACGTCACCGCTTCATGGAGCGCGACGTGGCGATTGAGCCGTGCCATTTTCGCGAACCAAGACGTCTTCCACGCCTCCAGCGCCGCCGGGTACTGACCCGCGGAGTAGAGCCGGAACGCCTCCGCGAGCTCGGGCACGGTCGAGTCGAGCAGCGGAAAGAACTCGCGCGCGAACGCCTCAATTTGCGCGGGTGAATTGCGCTCCGCGAACACGCGCCGGCGCTTCTCGGCATCCGCCGGTGGACGGTTCGCGTCGGCGTTCAGCAGCCAGCCCATCGCGACCCAGTCGGGCGCGTTGACCGGCACGAGCGTCCCCGCGAGCGCGCCGCCTTCCGACGGCGTGAACGTGAAGACGCCCTTCGGCGTGCTCGTCGATTCGTAGTACTGCCACTTGTCGGCCCAGACGACCTTGCGATCGGCGCCGAGCGCGGAGATCACGCGATGCCCTTTATCGAGATACAGTTTGCTCGGATACCGCGACGCGTAGAGGACGATCTTCTCGATCGGCAACGGCCGGCCGAGATCGACTTCGAACCAAGGGTTCAATGAATTGACCTTCGTCTTCGGATCGGAGTACGCATTCCAAGCCTCCGCGCGTTGGCTGACATCCGTGCTGCCATTGGTGAGATCGACCGCCGCGCGCACACCGCGCAGGATGGTATTCTCACGCGTCGGCGCGAGGTTGTCCTGGAGCGCGATGATGGTGCCGGAAATCATCTCCGGGTGCTTCAGCACCACGTTCGTCCCGCCGCTCCAGACCTCGATCTGCTTGAACTCCATCACCACGCCGGTGGGATTCTCGACGCGGATGTAGCGGCCCGTGACCGCGGCGGAGACGGAAGACGCGGCCAGCAGGAGAAGCAGGAGGAGTCGCGAAAACATGGGCACGCAGGCCGAAGCTGGAGCCGCTCAGGCGCTTTTCAAAGGTTCGCCTTGGCCCATGCAATCATCAGCTCATTGCGATCGGTGTTCCACGCCTGCTGGTAGAGCTTGCGCACTACGCGCGGCCACGCTGCGCCCTGCACGTTCTCGCTTCCGCCCGCAGCGCGATATTGATCACGGGTGGTGCTTTGGATGCGCGCAAATTCGAATACTTGTTCGATGGCGGTCGCGGGATTGATGGCCGCGCGAATCTCCCCATCTGTCGGTTGATCGGTTGTAACGTGCCGCACCCCCGCGAGCCGCACCGTGACGCCATCGCGGAAGCAGTAAACCTTTTGGCGGGGCGCATCATCCATCGCTTCAAAGACTATGCCCGCGACCGGGAACTGGGCTCCGGAAGCTTCGATGATCTGTCTGCTCAGGCGATCCAGATCCGCAGGCCGGGCGCTGCCCTTGGCCTCGATGCAGGAGCGGACCACCCAGCGCGCGAGTTTTTCCGGCGGAGCGTTGAGCATGATGACTTCGGCGGTCTTGCTCCGGCCGTCAACGGGGTCTTTGACGGAATACCGGCACTTGACGAGCGGGAAGTCTTCCCAACCAGGATAACGCACGGGCTCGGGATGTTGCTCCATGTAGCGCGCGCCGCGATGGTGCTCGAAGTAAGCCGTCAACCGGCGCACTTCCCCGGCGGGAAGCTCCGCGCGCTCCCCTCGGGAAGATTGCGGATGCCCTCCGGGAGGAGCTGGGGGTGGCGCCGAGCTGGTGCAGGCGGCGATTGTGACCGCGACTAGAGCGGCGGCCGCCAGGTGGTTCAGGAGTGAGCCCGCGAAGGCATTGGGTGAATTTATTTTCATGTTGGGAATTGTTATTAATACAAGCTTAGCAAGCGAAGCACACCTTTTCGACGTTAATTCGCCGAGCGCCTCCGGTCTCCTGCCGGCGTTGTTTGAGTCCAGGGAAACACTGAATGCAGAGAAATCCTTAGTTAACACCTCTGGCTCGGACGCCGAGCGGTGCCGCTTTCTGTGTTTTCTGTGCCTCCCGTGGACAAGTGAATCCGTCCTGCGCTGCCGTTCGCCGTTTCGTGCCGACTGGCGGAGTTAGATGTAACAGAGGCGGTTTCCGTGGCCGGTGATTTGAAAGGTCATTTGTTCCGCGGCGTACCCTTCGCCACAATAGACATCCACGTGCTGGCCGATGATGGCGCCGCCGGTGTCGCTCGGGCGGAAGACTTTGGCGTTCCATGGCGCTGGCAGGCTGGGAAGTGTGATTTGCGTGTCGCTGGGGATGAGATCGGGATCGCGCGCGAGGGTTCCATCTTCCAGTGGCCGGCCCCCAGCATCGAGCGGCTCAGGGCTGCGATGCCACTGCCCGCCGTAGTAGCCTACGCACCAGCCGAACCGTGTCCGGCCCCAGCCTTCGATGCGCACCTTGCTCAGAAATGAGGCTTTGAAAGTTTCCGCCCCGTGGCCCTGCACCTGGATCGTACGCTCTGAGCCGGAAAAATCCGTTTCCACTGGCGTGAAGTAGCCGGTGACATACCACCCATCGGAGCACGTCCCGTTGTCGCGCCCTTCGGCGCGCAATGCGATTCTGCTCCGACTGGAAGCACGGCCGGCGGATCCGTGCCCTCCCGCGCACAAGCCGCGGCTGCCGGCGGCTTCTTCGTCGATCTCACCGCTCACCTGCGCCGCCGCCGTCGCCGGCGCCACCGCCGGCCTAAGTTCCCGCACCTCGTTGCCGCTGCCCCCCATCGCTTGGTCCACGGCCCGTTGCAGATCATCCACACGATTGCCGAACACCCCGGGACAATCTGTGCAATCCGCATGCACATCGTAGTGGGGAGTCATCGGCAGGCTGCGGTTGAGCCCGGCGTTTTGTGAAAGCCAAACGCTCAATTCGATCAGCGCACTCCACTGTTGTTCCGTTACCCGATCGGCCACTCTGTTGTCGCCTTCAAGTTCGATCCCGAACCAATGGCGGTTGAACTGGCTCACGCCGCACGCGTGCGCCCCCTGGATGACGCGGCCGTTGCGCGCGGCGGCGAGCGAGCCTTTGCGTGCTTCCATAATGACTCCGCCACGGCTGATGGTGAAGTGCTGGCCAATGTCCGACCAGCCGTTGCCATCCATGTGATCGTCCTGACAAGAGCGGGAAATGGAGAACGCAATGTCGCGCTCCGCCTGTCCGGTCTGCGGAGTTCGGTTTGAGTTCTGCATGTTGTGGATGACTATCCCTTCGGCGTCGCCGGCGCTGAAAGTGGAGGTCGGCGGACGGGCGCCCCATTGTTCGCGAGTGTAGATGGTAGGCATGGTTGGTTTATTGTTGGAATTCGAAGGGGCTCACGCTCGCCTGCGTGGCCTTGAGACCTTCGAGCGCAGCATCTCGGACGGCTGAAAGCTCACGGCAACCGGACGCGGTCTGCATGCGGCCAAAGAGCCAACCCGCGAATCCCGACCGGCAGCTTTAAAATTCGGGAATTTCATCAACGGGGTGCACACCAGCCGGCTGCCAGTGTGAACAATGCCATCCAAGACACGACAGGGAAAGACCCTGATCTTGATTGGTGAGCTTACCCGACCAACTGTCTTGGATTACTGCCTTCATGCGAGCGCGAAGTTCACGCCAGCTCCGCCCGCACCCTCCTTAGCGCTTCCTCCAGGCTGCTCCACTCGACCGGCTTGGTCAGGTGCGTGTGGAAGCCGGCGGCGGCGGTGGACTCGAGGTCGTCTTCCATGCCGTAGCCGCTGAGGGCGATGCCGGTGATCGGGCGATGCACGCGGAGTTGCTGCATGAGTTCGATGCCGGTGCCGTCGGGCAGGCCGAGGTCGGTGACGAGGAGGTCGAAGGGGTACTCACGCGCGAGCCGGAGCGCGGCGGCGACGCTGGAGGCGCCCTGGACTTCGTGGCCGGCGCGCGTCAGCAGGCGGGTGAGAATGTGAAGCGTCGGCTCGTTGTCCTCGACGAGCAGGATGCGGAAGGGGAGCACCGGGGCGCGGTCGAGACGCCCGCCGTCGGCGGTCTCCGGCGCGGGTGCCGGCACGGCGCGGAGGGTGAGGGTAAAGGTGGCGCCCTGGCCTCGCCCCGAACTGCGGACGACGAGCGAGCCGTGGTGCAGATCGACGATCGCCTTGCTGATCGCGAGCCCGAGGCCGAGGCCGCCGAAGTGTCTCGTGATCCGCGCGTCGCCTTGCGCGAAGGCGTCGAAGATCTGCGGCAGGACCTCCGCCGAGACGCCGATGCCGGTGTCGCTGATCGAGATTTGCAGCGTGCCGGGGGCCGGATTTTCGCTCACAATGGTGACGCAGCCGAGCGCGGGCGTGAACTTCACGGCGTTCTTCAGCAGATTCCAAAGCACCTGCTGGATGCGCGGTGGGTCGCACAAGGCGTGATGCTCCGTCGCCCTGGGGCTGACGGTGACCGCGAGTTTCTTCGGCAGCACGTCCGGGCCGCAGCACATCTCCACCGTGTGGTGGAGGAGCTCGTGGACGTCGGCGACCTGCCGATGGAGAATGAGCTTCCCGTGCGTGATGCGCGTGAGGTCGAGCAGATCGTCGATCAGCTTCGCCTCCAGTTCCACGTTGCGATGGATCAACGCGAGGTCGTCGATCACGGCGTCGTCGAGGCCGTCCTGCTGCTGGAGCGCGGCGACGGTGAGCAGCACCGGGGTGAGCGGCGTGCGCAGCTCGTGGCTGAGCGCCGCGAGGAATTGGTCCTTGGCCTGGTTCGCCTCCAGCGCCTCCTGCCGCGCCTGCTCGCGCTGCTCCAGGAGATCGCGCACCTGGTACTGCCGTCGGCGTGCGCGCAGGGCGGAGCGCATGGCGCTCAGCAGGGTCACCATCTGGATCGGCCGCTCGAGCAGCGAGACGTTCCCCTGGCCGCCGAAAAGCTCGAGCGGGTCGCGGCGGTCCGCGGACGACGAGCCGCTGGTCAGCAGGACGATCGGGAGGTCCGACCACTCGGGCTGCGCGGCCAGCACGCCGATGAGTTGCGGCATGCGCTCGGCGCTCAGCGCCTCCTCCGCGAGCAGGAGGGCGCCGCGCGGCTCCGTGAGCTCGCGCAGCAGCGCCGCGAAATCCGGGCAGGCCGCGGCCGGCCAGCCCTCACGGGCAAACAGGGCCGCCGCCATCTCCGCGTCGCGGCCGGAGGGCGCGAGGATGAGGATGGTCTCCTGGCTGGAACTAGGAGGCGGCGGTTGCAACTTCAGCGGGGCCGGTGAGGGACTTGCGTGGACCGTCGTAGCTGGGCACGCCGGTCAGCACGCCCCGGAAGTCCCGCAGCGGCTCGCCGATTTCGATCCCGTTCGCGATGATCTTGTATTCGCGGATCGTGCGCTCGTGGTTGCCGCTGCGCTTCTTGATCACGGAGACCGCCTGCTTCACCGCGCCGTCCAGCTCGAAATAGCGCAGGATCACCACCGTGTCCGCCAGGTAAGTGATATCGACCGGCGACTGCATGGCGCCAATGAGCCCCTGCTGCGCGAGGAGGAGGATGGTGGCCACGCCGCGCTGCCCGAGGTACATCAGCATCTCGTGCATTTGCGCGGTGAGGAAGCGCTCCTCGGGCATCGCGTTCAGGTAGCCGTTCAGGCTGTCGATCAACACGATGGCGATCGGCTCGCGCTCGACGGACTCCCGGATGCGGTGCGCCAGCTCGCCGGGCGAAACCTCCGCGGGATCGATCTGGGAAACTTCGATCAGCCCTTTCTCCACGTACGCGCTCCACTTCATGCCGAGCGTGTCGGAGCGGCGGGCGAAAGTCTCGAGCTTCTCGTCGAAGACATACGCGAGCACCTTCTGCCCGCGCGCGGCGGCGGCGACGGCGAACTTCGCGGAGAGCGTCGATTTGCCGGTGCCCGGAGGCCCCATGATGAGCGTGCTCGTGCCGCTCGCGAGGCCGCCTTTGAGCAGCGCATCGAGTCCCGGCAGGTCGCTGGAGAGGTGCGCCGGCGCCGAGTCGCTGCGATGGTCCGCCGCGACAAGGCGCGGGAAAACGACCATGCCGCCCTGGCGGATCACGTAGTCATGGTAGCCGCCGCGGAAGCGTCTCCCGCGCACCTTGACGATGGAAAGCCGGCGGCGCTCGTCGCCGTAGTCCGGCGCCATTTGCTCCAGCCGGATCACCGCATGGGCGATGCTCTGGACCTCGAGGTCCGAATCGTCGGCCACGCGGTCGTCCATCACGAGCGTGGTGCAGGCGCGGCCGGTGAGGAACTGCTTCAGCGAGAGCAACTGCCGCCGAAAGCGCAGCGGATTCTGCGAAAGGAGCCGCAGTTCGGAGAGCGAATCGAAGACGATGCGCGCCGGCTGCACGCGCTCGATCTCCGCCATCAGCACCCCGGAGACTTTGGTCAGCTCAACCTCGGAGGGATGAAACAGCGTGCTCTGGGCGTCGATATCGATGTGCTCCTGCAGGCTCGCGAGCTCGAAAATGTGCAGCCCCTCCAGATCCCACCCGTGCGAAGCCGCGACTTCCGTCAGCTCGTCGAGCGACTCGGAGAGCGTAATGAAAAGCCCAGTCTCGCCTTTGGCGCGCCCCTCGAGGAGGAACTGGAGGCCGACCGTCGTCTTCCCGACGCCGGGATTTCCCTGCACCACGCAAAAGCGGTTCCGGGGAATCCCGCCGCACAGGACAAAGTCGAGTCCCTGGATCCCGGTAGAACAGTCGAGCGAGGCGGGGTGGGGAAGACTGGCAGGCATGCGGGGTGTTCAGGGATTTATCTACTCATTCGGACAGGGGAGGCCCGGCGGTGGTGCCCATGGGCGGGGACAGTACCGGGACAGTACTGCTCCTTCCCTCCGTGGAAACCCTTTGCGGCGTGCGGATCCTCGCGCCTCCGGAAGCGAAAGCCGCGAAGTGACCTCGCCCGTGTCAGCAAATGACTGACACGCACGCGGCTTGACCCCGGAAGGGGGCGCGCTAGGGTTTCGCTCCTCTCTCCTGGTGAAGCACCACAAACCTACTCACGAGTGCGGCGTCTTCGCCATCTTCGGGCATCCGAATGCGGCCGTCCTGACGTACTACGGCCTGTTCGCCTTGCAGCATCGCGGCCAGGAAAGCGCCGGGATCGTGACCACGACCGGGCCGGGTCAAACATTTTCCCAGCATAAGGGGATGGGGCTGGTTTCGCAGGTTTTTGGCCAGGAGGAATTGGAACGCCTCAAGGGGACTCGAGCGATTGGCCACACTCGTTATTCGACCACCGGAGCGAGCACCATCAAAAACGCGCAACCGTTCGTGGTCGATTGTGTCCGCGGACAGATGGCGATCGCGCACAATGGCAATCTGATCAATGCCGATGTGCTGCGTGACGAGTTGGAACGCAAAGGCTCAATTTTTCAAACCACCGCCGACAGCGAGATTATTTTGCATCTTTTGGCGCAGCCATCTGAAAATGGCGGATCGATTCTGTCGGCACTCCGCCGGATCGAAGGTGCGTTTTCTCTTCTGATCATGAGCGAGCGCGAAATGATCGCGGTACGCGATCCCTACGGCTGGAGACCTCTGGCTATCGGTAAACTCGATGGCGCCTACGTTTTCGCGTCGGAGACATGTGCACTCGATCTAATTCACGCGGAGTTCATCCGCGAAGTCGAGCCAGGCGAAGTCGTGATCGTGGATGAAAACGGTTTGCGCTCGGAACGTCCGTTTCCCGATGTCCCACCGGCGTTTTGCATGTTTGAGTATGTGTATTT
>DASYIS010000554.1:0-7891 GCA_035997375.1 Chthoniobacteraceae bacterium | reverse complement strand
GGATGAACTCGGCGACCGACTCCACGTCCTCCGAGACGCCGTAGAATTGCTCCGCCTTCTCCCCCTTCGCCGCGCGGCTGAGGCCGGTGCTCACGGGGTCGATGAAGACGAGGTCGGTCGCGTCGAGAATCGTATTCGGGTTGTCCACCGTGCGGACCACGGTGGCCGGCGTGAGGCCGTCCGGCGCGAGGCCGACGCGCTTCGGCCCGAGCCCGCCGAGATGCAGCCAGACCGCCGCCGCGCCCGGTCCGCCGTTGAAGCAGTACGTGATCGGCCGCGCGGCCGCGTCGCTCGCGGCGAGCCGCTTGCCGGCGGCATCCGTCGCCGCGTAGTAGACGTAAAAGACATTCGCGCGCGCCGCGCCGTCTTCTTTCAAGATCGGCATCGTCCCCGTCTGCGCGACGTACTTGAAATCCTGCCCGCCGAGCGCGAGCCGGCCCGTCATCTCCTTCGGTTTCGGTTCCTTTCCCTCGTCCCTTTTCGCCTCTTTCGGAGCGTCGGGCTTTTTCTCTTCCGGATTCGCCGGCGGCGGTTCCTGGGCGGCGAGGAGACCGCTCAGCGCGGCGAAGCAAAGGAGGCGAAGTAGAATCATGAGATGGGAAAGTGTCAGAGGAACACGAACAGGGCGGGCCGGCCGATCAGCCACTTTGCACGACGCCCTGGGGCTCGGGCAACCGGTGGCTGCATTTGCGACAGTTCAGCACATTCTTGCGATACGTCAGTAGGCATTCCGGGCACCGCTTGCGACCGATGCCCGCCGCCACGCTCATGTATTGTTTCACCATGCCGATCGCCATCCCCGCTTCGCTCAGCGCGGCCTCGGCTTCTTCGATCGGCTGGCCGTCGGTCAGGTTGCCGCGCAGCCGCTCGATGACCTGCTCGGTGCTTTCCGAAACCTTGGTGCGAAGCGCGGTCAGTGGGAACCGTTTCCGGCAGGCCTGACATTCGATGAATTCCTCGAGAATGTCGCCCAGCATCGGGACGAAAAATACGAACTGGAGCTCGAGCCGTTGCCGATGCACGTACGGCCGGTACTGGCGGCACTCGGGACAGGAGAACTCGCCGCGAGAAACCTCGACCTGTTTGGACCGGGGACGAACGTACCAGGATAAGAATGATTGGAGGGGATTCGCCATAGGAAATCTCTTACCGCATTTTCTTCAGCTCGAATTTCTCGCCGGCGAGCGCGCGCTTCGCGAACGCGCCCCAGTACGGCGTGGGCTTGAACGTCCAGTCCTCGATCATGACCGGGCTCGCTTTCGGGTGAAACGAAAAGCCGGTCCAGTGCAGGTGGTATTTCTGGATGAGCCCGAGCATGTCGGGCACCCAGGTGTACGGATCTTCCTGCGCATCGGCGGGGATGAAATCCATCTTGTGAATGTCCGCGCCGACTTCGCCGAGGAGGATCGGGTGCTTCTCCGCGACAAGCAGCACCTTGTTCTGCCAGTCGCGTTTCCACGGGTAGATGTGCGAGGCGTAGATGATGCCGTGGCCATCGTGGTCTTTCAGCTCGAAGCCGTTCGCGATGCCGGTGAGGTCGTACGACCAATCGAGCCCGCCAACGAGGACGACGTTTTGCGCGCCGGCGCCGCGCACCGCATCGAGCAGCGCCTGCATACCGATCGACTGGTAGCCCTTGGACTGCTTGGCCTTTTCCTCCGGCGTCAGGAACGCATCCTCGTCCGCCGGCTTCTTCTTTTCCGCAACGAAACCGCCATCGCGCCAGACCTCCCACGAGATGCCGTGCGGCTCGTTGAAGAGATCGAACACGAGCGCGGGATGGTTCTTGTACCGCGTCGCGGCGTCCTTCCAAAACTCCGCGTGCTCCGGCCGCGGCGCGCCGAAGCGATGGAGATCGAGCAACACATACGCGCCGCGATTCGCCGCCAGCGTGATCGCTGTGTCGACCAGCTCGCGATACGCCGCGCCGCCGTCCTTCTGCTCCGACGAGCGCCCGAACCAATACTCCTCCTTCACCGGCAGGCGGATGATGTTGCTCTTCCACTCGTCGACGGCGACGACGAGCGACTTGAGCAAGTGATCGCCGCGCACGAGAAACTCGAGACTGACGACGTTCACCCCTTGCAGCCAGACCGGCTTGCCGTCCTTGTTCAGCACCTGGTTGCCGACGACGTGCAACTCCGACGGCCATTTCGCTTTCTGCGGCTCCTCGGGCGGGACGATCGATTTCTTCGCATCCTCTGCGGCCGCCTGCTGGGCGGCGATGAGCGTGGCGGGGTCGACGGCCTTGAACGTGATGTCGTCGAGATCGAGCGTCCCGCGCACCACCTGGAAAAGCGACGGCATGAATTCGAGGCTGATCGCGCCTTCCGGAACGAGGAATTGCGTCTTCTTCTCCACCCAGCCCTGAGTGTTGCTGCGGGTGTAGGGCGGCGACGGTTTTTCCTTCAGCTTCTTGCCGGAGGCGTCCTTGAATTCCATCATGATGCGTGCGTCGAACCACGGCTCCTTGCCCGGCTTCAGGTCCGTGACGCGCTGCCGCCAGGAGAGCTCGAGCGCCTTCGCCCCGGCGGGCAGATCGACCAAGCGATAGAGCATCACGGTCTTCCCCGGCTCGGTCGCTTTCAGGCGGAGGAAATGATTGTCGCCCTCTTTTTCCCAGCTCGCCTCGTTCAGCTTGGGCCAGCCGGCCGGCCAACTGCCGCCTTTGTCCGCGGCTTCGAAATCGCCGTTGGGCAGCAGCGCGCCGCCCTTGGCAACGGTGGCCGCCGCCTTGACCTGGCGTGCCTCGGCCTCCTTCGCGGCCTTCGCCTCGGCCGCGGCTTTGGCGGTCTCCGCGGCGGCCTGCAAGGGACCGGCCTCCACCGCCGTCAGGACGAAGTCATCGAGGTCGAGCGTCCCGCTTTCGACCTGAAACAACGACGGCATGAAATCGAGCGTGCGCGCGCCCTCGGGCACCAGGAACCGGACCGTCTTCGGCGCCCATGCCTCCGCGCTCTTGCGAAGATAAGGCGCGGCCGGCGCGGAGCCGGCCTTCTGGCCCGCGGCGTCCTTGAACTCCATCATGATCCGCGCGTCGAACCACGCCTGCTTGCCCGGCTTCAGGTCGCGGCAGCGCCAGCGGTAGCTCAACTCGAGCGCCTTCACGTCGGCCGGCAGGGCGATTTGCCGATACGCCATCACCGTCTTGCCCGGCTCCAGGGAATGGAGGCGCAGGAAGTGATTCCCCTCCTCCAGTTCCCAAGTCACCGATTTGTCCTTCCCCGCCGGCCAATCCGCCGGGACGCCGGGTTGCTTGCTCTCGGTCTCGAGGTTGCCGTTGGTCAGCAGGTTCGCGGACTCGGCGCTCAGGGCGGGTCGGGAGATGGCAAGGAGAAGGGCCGCGCCGAGGAGGACGGCGCGATGCAGGAGGAGTGAATGGGAGGCCATGGAAAAGGGATAATCGCGCCAACGGGTCACCCCCGAAGGAAATCCGCCGAGACGAAAAGGCGAGCCATTTCTTTGGCGCCGGATGTCGTTTTCCCCTCAACTACCGCTCGACGAGTGCCAAAAGCGTGGTACGAAAATAAACCCTCTGTGTTGCTTACCTCCGCCGGGCAACGCAGGTGACCTTTTGCACCGCCCCCGTAGCATCACCCCTGCGCCGCGCCGGTCCCGCCCACGCTTCGCGCTTGCCGCGCGGTTGCTGGCCGCGGGTTTTCTGTGTTGGGCCGTCGCGGCCCATGCGCAGGGCTACCGCGAATCGCTGGCCGGGGAAGCGGCCGCCGCGGGCCGGCGGACGGCCGACAACGGCGACTACAATCTGCTGCTCGGGCCGATCCGCCTGAAAGTGAAGGCGTCGCTCGACGTGGAGTTCAATGACAACGTCCACACCGCCGGCGAGGGACAGGCGAAGCAGAGCGATCTCTTCCTCCGCCCCGGCGTGAGCGTGAATGCGAGCTGGCACATCACCCAACTCAACACCCTCTCCCTGACCCTTGGGACGAGCTACGAGTTTTCGCTGAACAACACGCGCGAGCAGAGCGTCTCGCCGTTTTCCATCTCGCCCGATTCCAGGCTGAGCTTCGACCTGTTCATCGGCGACTTCCGCGTGACGTTCTACGACGCCTTTTCGCTGGCGAACAACGCCGCGCAGCAGTCCGCGGCGAGCAGCACCGTCGGGTTCAGCCAGTTTTCGAACGACTTCGGCATCACGGTGCTCTGGGACCTGAACGACCTCGTGCTCTCGGCCGGGATCGACGAGCGCTCGGATGTCTTCACCGGCCGGACCACGCAAGGCGCCGGGGCGACCGACCTCGCGGACGCCGATCGCGAGACGCACAGCCTCCGCCTCTCTTCCACCTTTCTGCTGAGCGACACGACCTCCGCCGGCCTCCAGGGGAGCGCGCAGCTCTCGAGCTATTCCGCCGGCGCGCGGGAGCAGACGATCTTCGGCGCGGGGCCGTTCGCGCAATTCCAGATCAGCCCCTACACGCGCTTCCTCGTCGCGGGCGGGCTCCAGCTTTCCAAGAGCACCGGCGGACCGTCGATGCGTGCCACCGCGACGCTGCGCGCCGACCCCGCCGCGGCGACCCCGTTCCGGGCGACCGTCGCCTCGCGCGACGAGGCCCTGCCCGGAGAAAAGGCGGGCACGCTCGGCTATTACTGGTCGGTGGGAATCTACAACCGCCTCAATGCCTCGATTACCCACTCCCTGACGGCCGGCCACGAGCGCGACTTCGGGATTGCGGCCGACTACGAGGATCTCGACTATATTCGATACGAAGCAACCCTGGCGCTCTTTCGCAAGGCCAGCCTCTCCGGTTCGCTCGGTTACGAGAGGGTCGGCCAGCTCGCCGGCCCCTTGCAGGAAAGCTTCACCCGGTGGACATTTGGGCTTGCCGCAGGGTACCAATTGACCGATCATCTGCACGCGGCGCTCCGCTACTCGTTCTACTCCCAGGACGCGAATCGCGCAGACCGAATCTTTAACCAAAACGTAGTCGCGCTCACGCTTGGCTACGACTTTTAACCGGCCATGCTTCGCTCATTCATCCCGTTCTTCCTCAGCCTCGCCCTCGGCGCGGCGTGGGCCGCCGACCCCATCCGGCTCGACCCGCAGGCCGCCGCGGCGGCCGCCGCGAGCCGCACGATCCCCGCGTCGCTGACGAGCTCGATGGACGTGCTCGACGACACGCGCCCGCTCACGATCGGCGACAAGGTGAGCCTGCGCGTGGTCGAGGAGCACAAGCCGGCGATCGAGGCCTATGTGACCGATTCGGGCGACCTGGAAGTGCCGCTCATCGGGCGGGTGAAGGCGCGCGGCAAGACGTGCAAGGCGCTCGCCCGCGAAATCAAGACGGCGCTGGACAAGGAGTATTTCTATCATTGCAACGTCATCCTCGGCCTCGACACGGCGAGCACGCGGTCGCGCGGAAAGATCTACCTGACCGGGCCGGTGAAACAACAGGGCGCCATGGAGCTGCCGGCCAATGAACAACTGACCTTGAGCCGCGCGATCATGGCGGCCGGCGGCTTCTCCGATTTCGCGAATAAGAAAAAGGTCAAAGTGGTGCGGAAGGATGCGAGTGGCAAGGAGCAGACCTTCGTCGTCGACGTGGCGCAGATTCTGGAGAAAGGGAAAACCGCCGCCGATCTCGTGCTCCAGCCGGAAGACGTGATCATCGTCTCGGCGCGCCTCGTGAATCTCTAGCCGATGGACCCGCTGGAGCAACAGCTTCTCCTTCCCGAATCGAGACCCGCGGCCACCACGGCGTCCCACGCCTGGCTGAAGGTGCGGACGGGCCTCTACCGTTACGCGCTCGTCCTCAAGCGGCTCTGGTGGGTCGCCTTCCTCACGACTGCGATCGGTCTCGGCATCGGCGGATGGTTTGCCAACCAGTTGCCGCCGTCTTTCCAGTCCAACGCGCGCATGATGGTGAGCGGCAAGATCAACCTCCAGGACGGAGTGGTCTACTCGGAGGACGTGAGCAATTTCTTCGGCACGCAGGCGGAGCTGATGCAAAGCGGCGAAGTCCAGCGCAAGGCGCTCGTGAACGTGCAGACGTTTCACCCCAATCTGCAGCCGGCGCCGGTGAGCCTGAGCGTCGGGCAGCAGCCGAAGACCTCGCTCTTCGTGCTCGGCGCGGTCTCGACGGACGGCGCATTCGCGAAGGCCTTCCTCGACGCGGTGATGGAGGAATACATCGCGGCGAAGCAGAACATGCGGTCGGTCAAATCGGAGTCGACCTTTCGCGCGCTGAGCGCCGAGCTCAAGACCATTGAGGACAACCTGCGCGATGCCCGCGAAAAGATGCTGAAATATCAGGCGGACAACAGCCTCGGCTACCTCAAGGAAGAGGGGAACAGCGCGGCCTCTTTCCTCGCCAACATCAGCCGGCGGTACGACGACTTGAAAGTGGAGTACCAGCTCCTGGAGTCGCTTTCGCTCGACCAGGCGCTCGACCGCGACCCCGGCGCCTCCTCGACCGTGGCGAGCACGATGCAGGAGAAGGCGCTCGCGAATTTCGGCCCGATGACGGAATACCTGAAGGCGAAGCAGCAACTGCAAGTACTGCAAAACGACCGCGACCAACTCGCGCAGGACCTGCGGCCGAAGCACCCGGACATGATCCGGATGGAGCAGGAAATTGCGAAAACGATCCGGATGATCGACGCGTATCGCAAGCAAAGCATCGAGCAAATCCAGAGCCGGCGCGAAGCGATCCGCCTCCAGATGGAGACGCTGCAAAAGACCGCGGAAGACGCGAAGGGCAGGGCGACCGACCTGAGCCGCAAGCTGGCCGAACACGACCGGCTGAAAGGAAACGTCGATTCGCTGCAAGCGGTGGCGGACCGCCTCTCCGCCAACCTGCGCAACGTCGACGTCAACAAGGCGGTCGAGCAGGACATGATCTCGATCCTCGAGCACGCCTCGGAGCCGCACTCCATCCGTCCGGGCCTCGTGAAGCTGCTCGCGACCGGCCTCGGCACGGGCCTCGCCATCGGCCTGGTGATCCTTTTCCTGATCGAGCGGATCGACGACCGGCTCTCGTCGTTGGTCGACGTGCAGGCGCATTTTCACGAGCGTGTCCTCGGCCAGATCGGCCACGAGCCCGGCGAGGGCAATGTGCAGCTCCTGCAGGTGAACGACCCGCGGCACGCCTTTGCGGAGGCGTTCCGCTCGCTCCGCTCGTCCCTGGTCTTCATGCCGACGGAGCGGACCAAGCCGAAGGTGATCCTCATCACGAGCGCCATCCCCGGCGAAGGGAAGTCGACCATCGCGGCCAATCTCGCGATCGCGTTTTCCATCGCCGGCGCGAAGACGCTGCTCGTCGATGCGGATTTGCGCCGCGGCGCGCTGCACGCGCGCTTCAACGTCGCCGGCGGCGTCGGCCTGTCGGAGGTGTTGCAACAGACGGTGCCGTGGCAGGAAGCCGTCACTCCGACCGCCTGGAAAAACCTCAGCCTGCTGCCGCGCGGCAACCCGCTGCAGCAGCCGGGCGAATACCTGCTCAGCCCCACCGCCAACCGCTTCTTCGCGGAGATCCGCAACGACTACGAATACGTCATCGTCGATTCCGCGCCCATCCTCGTCGCCGAGGACACCTCCGGCATCGTCTCGCGCGTGGATGCGATCGCCGTCGTGCTCCGCTTCATTGTTTCGTCGGTGCGACTCTCGCATCGGGCGATCGTGCGGATCAAAGAGCGGCAGGGCAACGTGGTCGGCGTGGTCTTGAACGAAATCAGCTCGGCGCTGCCGGAGTACAGCTACTACTACGACAGCGAGGAACGGCTGGAGCTCCCGCCGGTCGCCGCCCCTCGCGAAGGAGCGAAACGGTAGGTGTGGAGGCCGCGCGGAGCGATGAACAGGCGAGACGATGATGGCGCGAAGCGCCCACCGTGGCACGGGCATCCTGCCCGTGGGGCCGACGGGCGTCCCGCCTGTCGA
>DASYIS010000553.1:0-24305 GCA_035997375.1 Chthoniobacteraceae bacterium | reverse complement strand
GTAGTCAAAGCCGGGGCGAAGGTCCCGACGCTGCAACTGGGGGATGCTCCCCCGCGGGAGGCGAAATGAAGAGTCAACATGCTTTCGACCGCGCGCCGTTCAGTTTGCCATCGACACTAATTCCGTCGTGCATCATTCTCCGGGTCGGCGTTTCCGTGTCAGTCAGCGGAACCTGTGTCACTCCTGTTTCATGATGACCCGGCGAACAGCAATCAGACGCGTGGTGGCGGGTTTCTGCGCGACCGTCGCCGTTGGCCGGCCCCTCGAGGCGGAATCGCCGCCCGCGGAGTACGCCGCCAAGGCCGCGTCCCTGGCCTGGCTGATCGAGTATATTAAATGGCCCGCGGGGGTGACTTTCGACACCTTGGGGATCGTGGGCGACGACCCATTCGGAGCCGCGCTGGAAAAGGTGAAAACGCGCCACGCCAAGTCGATTGAGGAGCTCAAGGACTGTCAAATCGTCTTCGTCCCGAAATCCGAGAGCGCCAATGTCGAAACGATCCTCAACAGCGTCGGCACGGCCAACGTCCTCACGGCGGGCGACTCGGAAGGGTTTGCCAAAAACGGCGGGGTCATCGGACTGGTGATGGAGGAGGGCAAAGTTCGGTTCGAGATCAATACCGCCGCGGCGCGCCGGGCGGGAATCGGGATCGATCTCCGGGTTTTGAAGCTGGCCCTGCACGTTTTTAACGACTGATCTGCCGTGTTCTTTTTTCGCGACCTCTCCATCAAGCGGAAAATGTCCATGGCCGTGCTCGGCACGACGATGATTGCGCTGCTGGCCGCCTGCGGCGCCTTCCTGATCTTCGAACGCATCAGCTACCGGCAAACGATGGGACGCAACCTGGCGGTGCTCACGGAGGCGCTGGCGCACAACAGCGCGGCGGCCCTTTCCTTCGCCGAGGTGCAGGATACCACCTCCGACGCCGAGGACACGTTGAAAGCCTTGGCGGCTGAGCCGTCGGTGGTCGCCGCGTGCCTGTATGATAAGAACGGGAAACTCCACGGAGGTTACGCGCGAGCCGGCTCGCCGCGGACCTTCCCCGATCGCCCCGAAGCCGTCGGCACGCACTTCAGCGCCGACTCACTCGTCGTCGTCCGGCCGGTGACCATCAAGGACAAACCGCTGGGCACGATTTACCTGCGATCGGAGCTTAGCGGCCTGGAGGAGCGTCTGCGCGCTTATACCAAAGTCTCGGTGCTGGTGCTCCTCGGCTCTTTTTTGTTGGCCCTCGTCTTCTCCGTCGCTCTGCAACGGCTCGTCCTGCGGCCCATCCTATCCCTGACGGCCACGGCCAATCGCATCGCGCAGACGCGGGATTACTCGGCCCGCGCCACCAAGCTGAGCCATGATGAACTGGGCCTGCTGACGGATGCGTTCAACCAAATGCTGGGTGACATCGAGGAGCGGACGAAAGCCTTGCAGGCCGCGAACGAATCCTTGCGCCTGCACGCCGGCGAGATGCGCCAGGCGGCGGCGGTTCTCTCCTCTGCCGCCGGGGAGATCGTCACCGCGACCGGCCAGTTGTCCGCCAGTGCGGCGGAGGTCGCCGCGGCCGTGGGGGAGACGACGACCACCGTCGCCGAAGTCCGGCAAACGTCGCAGTTTGCGAGTGAACGCGCGCGGTTCGTTTCGGACCAGGCGCAGAGCGCGGCGGAAGTCGCGAAGAGCGGCAAGCAGTCGGTCGACAAGACCATTCAGGGAATGGAAGGGATTCGCGACCAGATGGCGGCGATCGCCGAGAGCATCCTGAGTCTAACCGCGCAAAGCCAGGCGATCGGCGAAATCATCGCGAGCGTGGATGACGTCGCCGCGCAGTCCAAATTGCTGGCGGTCAATGCCGCCATCGAAGCGGCGAAGGCGGGCGATGAGGGGAAAGGATTCTCCGTGGTGGCTCAGGAAGTGAAGTCGCTGGCCGAGCAATCGAAGGCCGCCACCGGCCAGGTGCGCTCCATTCTCGGGGATATCCAGAAGGCGACGAGCCGCGCCGTTTTATCCACGGAACAGGGAAGCAAATCCGTGGAAGCGGGCGCACGGCAGTCCGCGGCGACAGGCGAATCCATCTCGACGCTCGCCGAGAGCATTGCGGGGGCCGCCCAAGCCGCGATGCAGATTGCGGCCACGAGCGGCGAGCAGTTTGCCGGCATGGAGCAGGTGGCGGTCGCCATGGGGAGCATCAAGACCGCGAGCGCCCAGACGGTCGTCAGCACCCAACAGGTGGAGAAGGCCGCGCGCCAACTCTACGAGCTGGGTCAAAAGCTGCAACAGATGGTGGAGAATTTCAAAGTTTGAAATCTCAAGATCTGGCAAACGGCGATTGGTGAATCACGACTGAAAACCTCATTGGATGGCCTGTGAACGACGAAGAATTCCTCCGGCAGTTGCAGGAGGCCTTTGCCGTCGAGGCCGAGGAACACCTGCAGGCGATTGCCGCGGGCCTGCTCTCGCTGGAGTCCGCACCCGCGGCGCCGCGGCGGGAACTCGTGGAGCGCATCTTCCGTGAAGCCCACAGCTTGAAAGGAGCCGCGGCCGCGGCCAACCGCCGGGAGATGGAAACAGTCTGCCAGGCGATGGAGGGTGTCTTTGACCGCTGCAAACGCGGGGAGATGAGTCTCGAGGCCGGCAGCTTCGATGTCTTGAACGGGGCGCTGAACTTCCTGAGCGAACTGCGCACCCACGGCCTCCCGCGAGCGCAGGACGCCTCCGGGGTCCAGGAGTGGGCCCACCGGCTCACGGCGCTGGACGCGCGCAGCGCAGGCCGGGAACCCCCCGCGCACGTGGCCCCCGTGTCCGTGGACGAGTCCCCCGTCCCCCTCGCGGCTCACGCCGGCGCGGCGGGCGAATCTCCAGCGCCTCTCCCGGAGAAGGCGGAAACGATTCGCGTGCCCGTGCAAAAGGTCGACCGCCTGCTCGTGCAGGCCGAGGAAATGGTGCGCGTGAAACTGGTCGCGGCGGAGCACTCGATGGAGATGCGGGAGCTCGGTTCCGGGCTGGATGAATGGCGCAAAGAGTGGACGAAAGTCCGGGCCGGCAGCGCCGCGACGGCGACGCTCGGCCGCACCGCTCCCAGCAGCAAAATACGCGACTTTCTCGATTGGAGCGCGCAGCACTTGAGCCTGCTGGAGAAGCGTCTCGGGTCGCTGACCAGGAACGCCGAGCGCAACGAGCGCTCCATCGGCTTCATGGTGGATGAGATCCTGGCCGATGCCAAGCGCCTCGCCATGCAGCCGTTTGCCCAGTTACTCGAGAGCCTCCCGCGCCTGGTGCGTCAACTTTCCCGCGAGCAGGGCAAGGAGGTCGCGCTCGTGATCCGCGGCAGTGAGGTCGACATCGATAAGCGCATCCTCGAGGAAATGAAGGACCCCCTCCTTCATCTCGTCCGCAACGCGATCGATCACGGCCTGGAGAGGCCTGAGGTGCGTCGCGAGCGGGGCAAGGGGGCCACGGGCTCATTGGCCATTTCCATCTCTCAGCGTGAAGGAAATGAGATTGAGTTCATGATGACGGACGATGGAGCGGGCCTCGATCTGGCGAAACTCAAGGCGGCGGCGGTGCGCACCGGGACGCTGACGGAGGAGCAGGCGGGCGGGCTCAGCGAGGCCGCGGCTCACGCCCTGGTCTTCGAGTCCGGCCTCTCCACCAGCCCCATCCTGACCGAGATCTCGGGACGGGGACTCGGCATGGCCATCGTGCAGGAGAAGGTGACAAAACTCGGCGGCCGCATCGCCGTCGAAACAACGCGCCATGTCGGCACGACCTGGCGGATTACACTGCCGGTCACGCTCGCGACCTTTCGCGGCATTCTCGTTCAGTCGGGCGGGCAAACATTCGTTCTGCCGACCCTGGCGGTCGAGCGAATCCAGCGGGTGAATCTCGAGCAAATCGCGACCATCGAGAACCGCGAGACCATCTCCGTCCAGGGGCGTTCCATTGCGTTCACGTGGCTGGCGGATGTGCTGGAATTGCCGCGAGTCGCGCTGCCGGCGAACCAGAAATACGTGGAAACGCTCGTGGTTGGGGCGGGTGATCAGCGTGTGGCCTTTGCCGTCTACTCGGTGCTGAACGAACAGGAGGTGCTGGTGAAGAAGCTCAGCCAGCCCTTGCGGCGCGTGCGCAATGTCACTGGGGCCACGATTCTTGGTTCCGGGGTTCCGGCCATCATTCTCAACACGGCGGACCTGATCGAGTCCGCCATTCGCCTGGCGGCGGCCGGCGGCCGGAACATCCCCGCCGCCCGCGTGGAGCCGCAGGCCGAGCGCGTGCGCGAGCTGCTGGTCGCGGATGATTCGGTAACTTCCCGCATGCTGCTCAAGAATATCCTCGAATCCGCCGGCTATCGCGTCACGACCGCGGTCGATGGCATCGAAGCGCTGACCCTGCTGAAAAGCCGGACCTTCGACCTGATTGTCTCGGACGTGGAGATGCCGCGCATGGATGGGTTCGATCTGACGGCCAAAGTCAGGGGAGACGCGAAAATGGCAGAGTTGCCCGTCGTGCTGGTCACCGCGCTCGGTTCACGCGAGGATCGGGAACGCGGCATCGACGTGGGGGCCAGCGCCTACATCGTGAAAAGCAGCTTTGACCAAAGCAACCTGCTGGCGATTGTCCGCCAGCTGATATGACGGCCCCCCTTCGCGCAACGAGGGTGCTGGTGGTGGACGATTCGATTCTGAGCCGCCTCTTGCTGACGCGGGTGCTGACAGCCGACCGTCGGATCGAGGTGGTGGGCTGCGCGCACAGTGGCGCCGAGGCCGTCGCCGTCCTGGCCCACGCTTCCCCGGATGTCGTCACGATGGACATTCACATGCCGGGTCAGGATGGGTTTGCAGTGACGCGGCAAATTATGGAGACGAGGCCCGTACCCATTGTCGTCGTGAGCAGCGACATCGCTGCTGGCGAGATGACAAACCTATTCAGGGCCATGGAAGCCGGAGCCGTCGCCGTCGTTGAGAAACCGTCCGGTCCGGGCCATCCTATGCATGTCGCCCTCTCCCGCCAACTGGTGGAGACGGTGCTGGCGATGGCGCAAGTTCGCGTGGTCCGCCGCTGGTCTCGGGCGCGGGGTCCGCGCCCGGAGGCGGAGCCCCCGGCCGTCCCGGCGCCGGCCGATGCCATCCGCCTCATCGCCATCGGAGCCTCGACGGGCGGCCCGCCCGCGCTGCTGGCGCTCCTGGGCGCACTGCCGCGCCCGTGCCCGGTGCCAGTGTTGGTCGTGCAACACATCAGCGCCGGCTTTATCGAGGGCCTGGCGAGGTGGCTCGAGTTGAGCAGCGGCCTTCGGGTCAAGGTCGCGGAACATCAGGAGCGGCTGGTGTCCGGAGAGGTCTATCTTGCACCTGACGATCGGCAGATGGAACTCACCCCGGACTGGAGACTGGCTTGTGAACCCGGGGTGGCGCAAGGACTCTGCCCGTCGGTCGCCGCGCTTTTTCGCTCCCTCGCGAGGGTCTGCGGGGCGACCGCGAGCGCGGTGCTGCTCACTGGCATGGGCCGGGACGGAGCGGCGGAATTGAAGCTGATGCGGGAGCGAGGGGCCGTCACCTTCGCCCAGGATCAGGCGAGCTCCGTCGTCTTCGGCATGCCGGGAGCCGCCGTGGAGATCGGCGCCGCGACGCACGTGGCTGCCCCAGCGGAGATTGGCGCCATGCTGTCGACGCTTCTGATGAACCGCCAAAGGCTCTGATTCCGAGTTTCGCCGTTATGGACTTCACCCGCGAATCCCGTCATGATCGCAGCCATCCGGGAGCAAGGTCCCTGCCTCATGCGATCCGGATCACCGGCGGCGTCCGCATCCTCCTATGAGCCAATCCAGTCCCACGACGGAGGAAGCCGCCCTCATTCTCATCGCCGAGGATAGCCCGACGCAGAGTTTGCGGCTCCGCTATTTCCTGACGAAACACGGCTTTCGAGTGGTCACCGCGGGCGACGGAGCGGAGGCGCTCTTCGCGCTGGAAAGCTGTTCTCCGGCGCTCGTGATTACGGACATCCAAATGCCGGTGATGGATGGCTACGCATTGTGCCGGCAATTGAAGCACGATCCAACGTGGAGGGAGCTGCCCGTGATCCTCCTGACCTCACTCTCCAGTCCGCATGACATTATCGAGGGCCTCGCTTGCGGCGCGGACAATTTCGTCGTCAAACCCTATGAAGAAGAGTTCCTGCTGCGCCGCATCGACAGCGTCCTTGCGAATCGAAATTTGCCGCAGCCGTCCGGTGACGGCGTCGGCATCACGGTGGAATTTGCCGGGTCGCGCTACCTGATCGACGCCACGCGGCGGCAGATCCTGAGCCTGCTGCTTTCGACTTACGAGACGGCGGTGGAGACGAACAAGGATCTCGTCCGGACTCACGAGCGCCTGAAAGCGGCGCAAGCGGAATTGATCGACGCGGAGAAGCTGCAAACCGTCGGACGCCTGGCCGCCGGCGTGGCGCATGAAGTCCGCAATCCGCTGGCCATCATGGAAATGGGGATGACGATCCTCTCGACCATGCTGCCCGCGGAGGAAGGGGCGGCCGTCCTGGCCGAAATGAGGGAGGCGCTCCGGCGGGCGGACTTCGTGATTACGAGTTTGATGGAAATGTCGACGCCTGGAGAAGTCGGGATGCGGGAGGCGGATCTGCACGCTCTCATCGAGTGCGTGCTGGAGCGGGTCCTCGACGGAGGTGGTCAACGCCGAATCGTGACCGTGCGTCAGTTTGCTCCCGAGATGCCCGCGGTCCGCATGGACCCAGAGCGCCTGGAGCAGGTGTTCATCAACCTGGTGACCAATGCGTGTCAGGCGATGCCGGAAGGCGGTACTCTGACCGTTCGCACGGAGTTGCGGCTCGCTTCCGCGCAGGAATCGGTCTTTTGCGCGGGCGATCGCTCCGGCCATCGATGGCGGGAAGGCGATCGGTTGGTCGTCGTCGAAATCGGCGATACCGGCTCGGGAATCGCGCCAGAGCATCTGGACAAAATTTTCGACCCGTTCTTCAGCACCAAGCCGACGGGAAAAGGGATGGGGCTCGGGCTGACGGTCGCGCGCAAGTTGGTGGATTTGCACGGCGGCTCGCTCGCCGTCACCCAAAAGCCGGGAGGCGGCACGCTCGTCAGCGTCGTGCTGAAACTCGAATGACCCGTCTGCTGATCGTCGAAGACAGCCCGACGCAGGCGCTGCTGCTCCAGCGCGTGCTGGCCGGCCATGGTTTCGAGGTGATGGTCGCACGCCACGGCCGCGAGGCGCTTGCCTTGATCGAAAGCAATCCGCCCAGCCTGGTCATCACCGACATCAACATGCCGGAGATGGACGGCTACGAGCTGTGCCGCCGCATCAAGGATGACCCCGCGTTTCAGTCAATCCCCGTGATCCTGCTCACGTCGCTTTCCGATCCCTGCGATATCCTGCGGGGGCTGGAGTGCGGGGCCGACAGCTTTGTCGTGAAACCGTATGACGAAGCGCTCCTCCTTTCGCGCATTCGATCCGTCTTGCAAAACCTCGCCTTGCGCCACCAAGGCACGCCCGACGGTGCGACTGAAATCTACTTCGCCGGCCGCAAGTATCATCTCCATCCGGGCCGCCTGCATTCCCTCGACCTGCTGCTCTCCACCTATGAGACGGCCGTGCAGAAGAACCTGGAGTTGAGCCTCGCGAAAGCGAAGCTGGAACAGCAGGCGTCGCAATTGCGAGCGACGAACGAGCAAATGCAGGAGGAGCTCGCCATGGCGCGTGAATTGCAGTCCGGCATGCTGCCACGCCGGTTCCCGGTTTTTCCCGCGACCGCGCGGCCCGAGGAAAGTGCGCTCCGTTTCGAATACCGTTACTCGACCACGGCGCAACTCGGGGGTGATTTCTTCGATGTCTTTGCGGTTTCGGAAAGCGCGGCGGCCGTCTTGATTTGCGACGTCATGGGGCATGGCGTGCGCGCAGCTCTGGTCACGGCCATCCTGCGCGGCTTGCTGGAGGAGGTGAAGCCACTGGCCCACGAGCCCGGCTCGTTTCTGCATCAGCTCAATCAAGGGCTTCATTCGATTCTGAAGCAAACGGGCACCCCGCTCTTCGCGACAGCGTTCTATCTGGTCGTGGATATTGCACGGGGCGAATTGCGGTTCGCCAATGCAGGCCATCCCGCCGCCTACCACCTGCGGCGATCCCTCGGCCGCCTGGAGCTCCTGGCGACGGCGAAGCCCTCCCCGGCGCTCGGGATTTTCCCCGAGACGAAATACGAGAGCCAGAGTCGCCCTTATGCCGCGGGCGAGATGGTGATGCTCTTCACCGATGGGCTGTTTGAGGTGGAGGGAAGCGACGGCAAACTTCAGACGAAGGAGCAACTGCAGGCCGCCGTCGCCCGCCGCCTGCACCTGCCGGCCGCCCAACTGCTCGACGAGGTGGTGGCGGAGGTCAAAGCTTACGCGGCCAACGCGGACTTTGAGGATGACATGTGCCTGGTCAGTGTCGAACTGGATCCGTGGCCGGTGCCGTCGAGCCATTCACCGCCGGCAGCAGGATCGTGACCTTGAGGCCGCCGGTGGGGACGTTCTCGAGCGCAATCCGGCCGCTGTGGAGATCGAGGATTTTACGGACGACGGACAGCCCCAGACCTGTGCCGCACCCGGCTTCCTTCGTCGTGAAAAAAGGCTCGAAGACCTGCTGCAGCTTTTCCTCTGGAATGCCGGTGCCCGAATCCTGGATCTCGAGAGCGACCAGCGGGAAATCCGCCGACGCTGCGGCCTCTTCATTCGAGCCTCGGACGGAACTGCGGATCTTCAGATCCCCGCCCTCCGGCATGGCATGGCACGCGTTCGTGAAGAGGTTGACGAGCACCTGCTCAAACTTGGCCCGGTCGAGCCGGCAGCTCGGCAAGTCACTCGCCAGGTCCAACTTGATTTTGATTTTGCCCTTCGTCAATTCGTGCCGCACGAAACGCAGCGTCTGCTCGACGACGGAGTTCAATGGGGTCTCTTGCAAGGCGAGCTCTCCGTCGGCCGAATAGTTGAGCAAATCGCGAATCACCGCCTCGGCGCGATCCACCGCTTGCATGAGCTCATTGACGACCGCGGGGAATTGCTCGCTGCCCCCCGCCCCGCTCTCGCCGAGAAACTCCATCCCCACGCGCAGAATGGCGAGCGGGTTCTTGAGCTCATGCGCGACGCTCGCCGCCATTTCTCCCAGGGATTGCAACTTCTCCGCTTGAATGAGCTGAAGCTGGGTCTCCTTCAGCTCCTCATGGGAGCGCACCAAATCGGCCACCGCCCGCGAAAGCTTCTCGTTCGCCTCCAGCAATTGCTCCTCGCTTCGCTTCAGTGCGCTGATGTCGCGGGACAAACCGAAGGTGCCGACAATTTCTCCGCGCTCATCCCGCAGCGGCATCTTGGTGGTGAGCGCCCATGAAACCTGCCCATCGGCCAGCGTTTCGCGCTCAATTTTCCCGACGATCGGGAGGCCGGTGCGGATCATCGCGGCTTCGTCGTCCGCCGTGCGCGTCGCGTGTTCTTTCGAAAAGAGATCAAAGTCCGTTCGACCGACGGCCTCCTGCGGATCGTTGAGATTGTAAAGCTTGGCCAGCGCCGGGTTGACCTCGAGAAAGCGACCATGCGTGTCCTTGAAGTAAATCCGGCAATCGGGAATCGAATCCATCATCAGCCGCTGGCGCCGCCGCTGCTCGGCCACCACGAGCTCGATCCGCATCCGCTGCATCGCGTAGCGAAGCGACCGGGAAATCAGCCGAATGTCGATATCCCCCTTGACCAGATAATCCTGCACTCCCTCGCTGGTGGCCTCCATCGCCAGTTCTTCGTCGGCCGAACCCGTGAGCACGACCACCGGGATGCGGGGAGCGGCCTGCCGCACTTGTCTCACCGTCTGCAGCCCAGCAGAGTCTGGCAGGTTCAGGTCGAGCAAAACCACATCGGCGTTTTCCTCGGTCAGCGCCTCCAGCGTCGTGGACAACCGGTCGCAATGCACGACCGAAAAACGCCCGCTGGGGCATGACTCTAGAACGCGGGTGATCACGCTGGCCTCTTCCGCGTGATCTTCGACCAACAAAACTCGAACGATATTGTTCAATGGAGAATCCTCCGCAGGGATTAGTCTTCATCGGTATTGGGATGGCAAGCGGGAATTGTTCTGAGGTGCGAAAGGTGTCGGCCCACGCCTTCATCTACCCATTGCGCCCAACCACGAGTTCGAGTACAGTCCCGGCCCGCGATGCGTATCTCCCTCTACGATCCGGAATTCCGCTTAGGCGATCTGGCGCGTAGATTACAGGCTTGCTCTCCTCAATTCACGATCGCCTGTCGTGCGAGCCTGGCGGAGCTGCTGGCGGAAGCGAAGACCGACGACGTATTGATTTGCGAAGCCACGCCGGCCCCGGAATTCGCCGGTCTCCTCTCGCGCCTGCGCGCCGCCGCACCGCAGGCGGCCATCGTCGTCCTGATCGGGGAGGATCAGGAGGAATGGTGGCCGACCGCGATCCGCCTGGGTGCCCACGAGTGCCTTTCCATCCGAAACTCGAAGGCCGAAGAGCTGGCGGAGGCCATCAAGCGAGCCCTCGTGCGACGGGACTGCGAACGTCCGCTGAGGGATCAATTGCGGCGGCTGACGCAGTTGGTCGAAAATATCCCGGATCGGGTCTTCTTCAAAGATGAGGAGAGCCGCTTTCTGGAGATCAACCGCGCTCTCGCGCTGCGGTTTGGCCTCGCGGATCGCGCGGAGGCGGTGGGCAGGAATGACGCCGATTTCTTCAGTGCGGCACACGTGGCGGCCATGGGAGCACACGATCAGCGGATTATGCGAACCGGGGAGCCCTTGCTGGGCCAATTGGAGCGCGAAGAAATGCCGGATGGTTCCTCCGGTTGGGTTTTGACCAGCAAGCTTCCCCTGCGCGACAGCCGCGGCGTGGTGGTGGGTACCTTCGGGATTTCCCATGACGTCACGGAATGGCGGCGCGCCGAAGAGGCGGTGCGGGAGAGCGAGGAACGTTATCGGCGTCTCCTGGATTCGATCACCGACTATGTCTATACGGTCGAGACTCGGGACGGCCACGCCGTGTCCACCAGCCATGGACCTGGGTGTCTCGCCGTGACCGGTCATTCGGTGGAAGCGTTTCGCGACGATCCCCTGCTTTGGTATCGCATCATCCATCCCGCCGATCGGGACCTCGTGCTCCAGTCCATCCGCCGCTTGATGCTCGATGGCGAGCCCCAGTCGATCGAGCACCGGCTGGTGCATGCCAACGGCGCGGTGCGCTGGGTTCGCAACAAGCAAGTCCTTCGCCGGGGAAGTAGCGGCGATCTGGCAGGCTATGATGGGTTGATTTCCGATATCACGGAGCGCAAGGAGGCGGAGGAAGACCTGGCCGAGACCAACGCCAAACTCAATCAGGTGCTGTTCGATCTAACCAGGTCTCACGAAGAGCTTCAAACCGCTCAGCGGCAACTCATCGAGGCGGAGAAATTTCACGCGGTCGGACAATTGGCGGCGGGCGTGGCCCATGAAGTCAAGAACCCGCTCGCGATTCTGCAGGTCGGCCTCGAGTATTTCACGGAGAACCTTCCGCGCGCCTCCGGGACGGACGACGTTCTGCGCGAAATGCGGAAAGCCGTCGATGATGCCACCTCCGTCGTGAGCGATCTGCTCCACGTCGC
Organism: Chthoniobacteraceae bacterium; assembly: GCA_035997375.1. Classification (GTDB taxonomy): domain Bacteria; phylum Verrucomicrobiota; class Verrucomicrobiia; order Chthoniobacterales; family Chthoniobacteraceae; genus DASYIS01. The sequence goes on along the minus strand of DASYIS010000553.1, from coordinate 12,681 downwards.
GACCGTCGAGGACGTCGACCCCCGCCTCGTCGCCGTGAACGCCATGGTTCAGGAGGCCTTGCGCGTCGTGTCGCCGAGCCTCGCCACGACCGGGATCAAGGTGGTCACCGATTTGCAAGCATCCGGCCATTTATGTCAGGTTGATCCGGCGAAAATTACCCATTCATTCGTCCAGGTTCTTCTCAATGCGTGCGATGCCATGCCGAGCGGTGGCACGCTGAGGGTGAGCACGCTCGGCAAGCCACTGCAAATCATGGGAAGCAAGTCGAAGCCCGGAGACCGCTCAGGCCGCTTTCTCCGGCAGGGCGACCCGGTGGTCGTGGTCGAGATCAGCGACACCGGCATCGGGATTCCCGCCGACAAGCTCTCCCGGGTCTTTGACCCGTTTTACACAACAAAAAAGACGGGGCAGGGAAAGGGTTTGGGGCTTTCGGTCGCCAAGAGCGTGATCAATCTCTATCGCGGAGAGATGACGATCTCCTCCGCCGAAGGGTCGGGATCCACGGTGACGATTGTGCTTCCAAACGGCGGTCAAGAAGTCAGTGTCGCACGATTATGAATAAGAAACGCATTCTCTTGGTGGATGACGAGTCGGGTTTCACCAAGTTGCTGAAGTTGATTCTTCCGGGCTACACCATCTGCGAGGAAAACAACGCGACCAAAGCGGTGGAGACCGCCCTGCGGTTTCAGCCGGATCTGATCTTTTTGGACGTCATCATGCCTGACATGGACGGCGGCGCGGTCGCCGCTGAAATCCGCGCCCAGCCCCTGCTCAGCCGCACGCCGATCGTCTTTCTCACCGCCATCGTTTCCCCGGCCGAGGCGGGCGGCACCGGTTTGATCGGGGGCTTTCCTTTTCTGGCCAAGCCGGTCAAGAAAGAGAAGCTGATCGAGTGCATCAACCGCCACCTGCCTGATTAGCCAGGAGGATCATTTGGCTTCCGACGCGACGTCCTCATCGATGAGCAATCGCTCGTCGGCGAGGATCACTTCCGGAGCGAGCACGATGAGTTGATCGGTGGTGATGCCTCGCGCGTAGTCGGCGCCCACGCCGGTCAAGGTCAGTGGGACGGGATGCAGTTCTTCCAACCGAAGGCGTCGCACCCCGTGGACCACGTCGGCCAGGACACCGAGTTCCATCGCCCCGTGCTGGAGCAGCACGATTTTGTTCAGCTCAGTGAGGCCGGCGTTGGGCAGGCCGAAGAACGTCTTGAGGTCGATGACCGTCAGCAGGCCGCCGCGAAGATTGATGATCCCAAGGACGAACGACGGCGTGCACGGGACGGGAGTCAGTTCGCGCAGCAAACTCACTCCTTTCACGAAGGCGAGCGGAAAGGCGTACCGCTCCCCGGCGAGTTCGAATTCGATCACCGTCATCATCTCGTCCGCATCGATCGCGCGTGGCGGCTCCTGCGCCAGCGCCCTGGTGCGCGCCCTCAGGATGGCCGCTTCTTCGGGGCCGAGCCCCTCGGCCGCAGTCGCCCGGTTCATACCACCACCTCCTCCATCGCTTGCAGGATCTCGAGCAGGCGCCCCGCCGTCATTCCATCGGATTCCGGCAACACCTCGTCCTGCGCCCACGTCACCAGACCGGCGCGTGCGTTGGCGAAACAAAGCGCGCTTTCCGGCCCCCTGCCCTGCCGGAGCCGCACGTGCCCGAGAGCGAAATGGGCCACCACGAAAGCGTGGTCCAGATACAGCGCTCTCTGCAGCGCCGCCGCAGCCCGTTCCAGGTCGTTTTGTTCCTGTAGAATCACGCCTCGCAAGTAATGAAGGCCAGGCACGAGGCGATCCTGGCGCAAGGCGCGATCACAAGCCGCGAGCGCGGCGGAGAGCAGACCTTCGTTCGCCAGATTTCGCGCCTCCCGCGCGTGATCCAGCCCGGCGGGCGGTGGAGCGGGTGCACGAGGCGCCGGTTCGAGCCAAACGCCGGAGGACGCGCCATTGACCGGAGGAACCGGCGGTTCCTTGCGAAACAGCGGAACGCTGGGGATTTTCGCCGGCGCAAAATCCTGGGACAAGGCGGGCGATGCTTCGGCCGTGCTCACCAGCAGCAGCCCCCCCGCGACGAGCGAGGCGCGCAGATTGCGCACCGCTTTGCGCTGTTGCCCCGGCGAAAAATACATCAGCACGTGGCGGCAAAATATGAGGTCCATCGCGTTGGTATTGTTGAGCAGCGATGGGTAGACATCTTCCGCGAGATTGAGGCACGTGAAACTAACCATCTGGCGGACGATGGGCAGAATCTCGGAGCGCCCGTCCTCCGTCTTCCGAAACCACTTCTGCCGCACCTGATCCGCGACCCCTCGAAAGGACCAATCGCCGTAGATTCCCACCGCCGCCTTGTGGAGGAAGTGAGGATTGATATCCGTGGCCAGAATCGTGATCTGCCACTCATCGATGTCCGGCAGCGCGTCCCGGAGGGCGATGGCGATCGAATAGGGTTCCTCTCCGGTGCAACAGCCGGCGCTCCAGATCCGCAGGCGTTTGGCGCGGCCCTGGCGTTCCTGCGCCAGCCGCGGCAGAACGCGCGAAGTCAGCGCTTCGAAAGCGATTGGTTCGCGAAAGAAATAAGTTTCCCCAATCGTCAAATGGGAGGCCAGAGCCCGCGCTTCCGTGCCGCCCGCCTCCATCGAGACCAAGCGCTGCGCGAAGGGGAGCGGAGCCGGGAAGCCCAGTTCCACCGCCGCCGCCGCCACTCCTTCCCGCAGCTCCGGCCAGCGTTCCCGCGGGAAATGCAAGCCGAACTGCGTCTCGACCACCTGGCTGATGGCCTCCGACAGCTCATCTGGCAGCGCATGGTTCATATCCGTTCCGCCAGCGCCAACTGGAGCGCCTCGAGCTCCTCCTCGGAAAGAAAACGGTCGAGGTCATGCACGAGCACGAGCTCACCCTCGAATTTCAAAATCTCGACCGCGGCTTCCACCCCGATCTCCCCTGCCCGCGTGGGACAGATTTCCTCGCCGTCGATCACGCCCTCCACCGAATCCACCAGCAGCGCCACCGTGCGACGGGACGTGTTCGCGATCAGCAGGTAGTCAGTGAGGCGAACGCGCCGTTCCGGCCGTCCCAACTGGAGGCGCAAATCGAAAACGGGGAGCACGGCGCCGTGGACGTTCACGACCCCGCGCACGCCGGCGGGCGCTCCCGGCAATGGGACAATCTCTACCGACCGATGTACTCGCTGGACGACCCCCGTGCTCAACGCGAACCGTTGTCCTTCCACGAGGAAAACGACCAAAGACTGAGAGAGGGTCTTCGACATGCTCACTAGTCTTGTGGCAGTTCGCCCCCCGAAAGGCAACCTGCTGTTGACCAACGGACCAGCCTCCGGCCGCACGCGAACAGTTCGCCCCTCCTAATATCGTGTTCAATCCTCCGCTCCATTCCCAAATCTAGGCTGAACGCTGCGCAAGTCGGCGCCTTGGTCTACACTCGCGTCAGCGTGAAGACGCCGTAGCGCATGGCGCCGGTGAGATACGCGACCCAGATGCGGATGATCGTGAGCGCGAAGACGCGGTTGTGCGCGTGCGGATTGAGCAGAAAACGCAGATACCGGGGCCGGGCGAGCAGCTTGCAAAAGAACGTCCACGCGATCCGCGGCCACGTCGAGGAAACCTGCCGTGTGAGGTCCTGCACGCGGTCGACGCGGAATCCGGTCTCGCCGGCGAGGCGCTCGTAGTCCGAGCCCGCGCCCATGCACGGCATGCGCCCCTCGCGGCAGATCGGCTCGAGCAGCCACTTCTGCTGCGCCGGGCTCGGGCTCTCACGCGAAAGCCACGCGCAGATGATGAGCCGGCCGCCCGGCCGGAGCACGCGCCGCGCCTGCCGGAAGAACGCCGCCAGATCCGGCATGTGCTCGGAGCTCTCGATCGCGATCGCCGCGTCGAACGATTCCGCCGGCAGCGTGTTCGCGAGCCAATCGCCGAGCACATACGTGGGATTCGGCGCGCCGGCCGGAGGCGCCGCCGTGCCGGCGAACGCATGCTGCGCGGGCGAGATGGTCATCGCGGTCACCGCTGCGCCGAAGTTCTGCGCCAGCAGCCGCGCGGTCGCGCCGTACCCGCAGCCGATGTCGCACACCCGGCTGCCGGCTTGCAAATCCGCCTCCCGCGCCACGAGCTCCGCGAGCTGCCGGACCGCCTGCTCGCGCCCCTCGCGCCCCGCCAGCCAAAGGCCGTGATGGACATGCTCGCCCCAAACATCGCGGTAGAAATAGTCGAGCTCGTCGTAATGCGCAGCCACGTCGGCGGGCGCGAGGGGCTGGCCGGCGGTGATCATCGATTCAATCGGAAAGACTACACGCTCCCGCGCCCGCCGTCACCACGTTTGCCGGCTTGCTTTCCCCGCCCTCTTCCGCTCTAACTTGTGGGATGATCCCTGGAGTCATTCTTTTTCTGGCCGTGCTGGCGTATCGCATCGCCATGGCGAACCCGGACAATCACGTGATTGCGGGCATGCAGAACTTTTCGCCGATGGGCGCGCTGGTGCTCTGCGGGGCGGCGTACTTCCCACGCCGCTGGGCGATCGTGCTGCCGTTCGCGGCCATTTTCGTCACCAATCTGATCCTGAATGCCATCTATCACCTGCCGTTGGTTGCTTGGGCGACGGTGCCGCCCTACTTCGCCTTCGGTCTGATCGCCGCCGTCGGCTGGGCCTTGCGGGGCCGTACCTCCGGCGCCCGGATTTTCAGCGCGAGTATCGTGAGCTCCGTCGTGTTTTATCTCGTAACCAACACCGTCGCCTGGGCGGTGATCCCGGAGTACGAAGGCGGCTTCGCCGCGTGGCGGCAGGCGCTCACGACCGGGCTGCCGGGCTACGCGCCAACATGGGAATTCGGCCGCAACACGCTGGTCAGCGACTTGGTATTCACCGGCCTCTTCGTCGTCTGCATGAAATTCCGCGCGCCGGCCGTGGCCCCCGCGCGGGAAGAAGAAGTCGCGCCGGTGTAGGCTGAAGTAATCAGTAATCAGTCCGGAGCCAGTGATCAGTCCGGCACTCCGCAGCGGCGTCTCCCCCTGATTACTGGCTCCGAACTGATTACTGATTACTTGCTCCCGCCCTCAGGTAGCGCAAATAAATCGCCTCCACCTCGCGCGTCATGCGCTCGGCGGAGTACTGCGCCCGCACCTTCTCGAGCGCGCGCGCCGCGAACTCCGCCGCAAGCACCGGCTGCTCCAGCAACTCCCGCAAACGCGCCGCGAACGCCTCGGCATCCTGCTCTGAAACCAGCGCCGCGTCGTGACCGTCCGTCAGAACCTCCGCGATGCCGTCGAGTTTCGAAGCAACGATCGGCACGCCGTTGGCCATCGCTTCGAGAATCGTGATCGGCAGCCCTTCGTACTTCGACGTGAGCAGCAGGAAATCGAGGGCCGGATAGAGCTCGGTCATCTCGCGCACGAAGCCGAGAAAGCGCACGCGGTCCGCGATGCCGAGCCGCTGCGCGTGTTCGCGGAGAGCGGCCTCCTGCTCACCCGTGCCGGCGATCGCGAAGAACGCGTTCGGTTGCACGGCACATACGCGGGCCGCGACCTCCAGAAAGAGCGCGAAATTCTTCTGGTCCGTCAGCCGGCCGATGCCCGCGATCACCACCGCGTCCGGCGGCAAGTTCCAGCGGCGGCGCGCCTCCGCTCGCGCCTCGGGCCGCGGCCGGTTCACGGTGCAATCGATGCCATTGTGGATCGTCGAGGTGTGCGCGGCCGGCACGCCCTCGTCGGTCTCGACGAACTGCCGCGTGCTTTCCGAAACGGCGATGACATGCGACGAGAAGCGGTTTGTCCAGCGGTCCGCCGGCAGCGCCCACGGGCGCGGATCGGTCAGCTTGTCGTTGCAGTGGTCGTGATTGATCCGCACCGGCACCCGGCAGAGCGCGGCGAGCGGCTTGGCGATGACGTTCGCCGCCAGCAGGTGGCAGTGCACCACATCGTAGCGCCGCGCGAGCATCAGCCCGAGCAGGCCGGGGACATAGCTCGGAAAGTAGTGGTGAAACGAGAGCGACGAGGCCGGCACGCCCGTCGCCTTCAGCGGCTCCCAGAAAACGCCGTGCCCATGCAGCGAAACCGCCTCCAGGGCGAACCGCGCGCGGTCCGCGTGCTTGATGAGATTGAGCAACACGACCTGCGCCCCGCCGAGATCGAGGCTGTCGATGACGTGCAGGACGCGAAACGGCCGCGGGGAAAGCAAGGAAGACGGAGAGCGGCGCACTGCGGGGGACTTTCGATCAGCCGGTCACGCGAGACAAGCCCGCCCCTCGAAATCCTACTCCTGCTCCTGCTCTTGCTCCTGATCAATCCACAGCGGCCGGATTCGAGCAGGAGCAAGAGCAGGAGCAAGAGTAGGATGAAGGGAAACCGCCCGCTTTCGTGCTTGCCCACTGCGCCGCGCCTCTCCGACTTTGCCTGTGATGTCCGCCGCTCCCCCACCCGCCCGCAAACTGCTCCTGCTCGGCGCCGCGGGCTTTCTCGGGCGCGCGGTCGTGCGCGAATTCCAGCCGCGCGGCTGGGAAATCCACGGCGCCGACGCCGCACCGGGCCAGAACGCGCCCGCCGGCATCGCGTACGAGCAGATCTCGCTGCCGAGCCCCGGCCTCGCGGAGCTCATTCGGCGCGTACAGCCGGACGCCTGCGTGCATGCCGCCGGGCGCGCCTCGGTGGCGCTTTCGATGAACGATCCCGCCGCCGATTTTCGCGATGGCGTCGTGGTCACTTTCGAGCTGCTGGATGCGCTTCGCCTCCACGCGCCGGCGTGCCGCACGGTGCTCCTCTCCAGCGCCGCCGTCTATGGCAATCCGGTGGAGTTGCCGATCCGCGAAGACCATGCGCCGGCGCCGCTCTCGCCCTACGGTTTTCACAAGTGGCAGATCGAGTTGCTCGCGGAGGAGTTCGCGAAACTCTTCGCGCTGCCCATCGCCTCGGCGCGCATTTTCTCGGCGTACGGCACGGGCCTGCGGCGGCAAGTCGTGTGGGACATTTGCGAGAAAGCGCTACGCGGCGGCGGCCTCAAGCTGCGCGGCACCGGACAGGAAAGCCGTGACTTCATCCACGCGCGCGACGTCGCTTCGGCCGTCGCCGTCATGGTCGAAAAAGCGCCGATGCGCGGCGAACGCTATAACCTCGCGAGCGGAGAGGAGACGACCATCGCCGAGCTCGCCAACGCTTTGCTGCCGATGCTGGAGCTTCCCGCGAAGGCGGAATTCGGCGCGGAGGAAAACGCCGGCGACCCGAAGAACTGGCGCGCCGACATTTCGCGCCTGCAAGCGCTCGGGTACCGTCAGCGGGTGACGCTGACCGAAGGGCTGCGCGGCGTCGCGGCTTTTGCGCGGGCGGAGCTGGGGATTTGAGCGGGCGCGGCCCCGGTGGTGGAAAAACGCGGCGCGGAGCGCTCCCCGGCCCCGGGTAGGGTGGGCGTCCCGCCCGCCCCGGCGGGCATCTTGCCCGCCGGGAGGCAAAGCGTAAGCGAGCAGTTGGTGGGGTGGCGGCTGCTCCGCCCCGCCTTCGCCCGCTGTCGGGCAGGATGCCCTCCACGGCAGGCGGGACGCCCACCCTACCCGGGGCCACGGCACCGGCTGCGCCGGTTTCCCGTGCGGTGCCCACTCGCGCTATTCACAGATCCCCCTGCGCATACCCGCTCGCGACCCGCGGGCCGCGGATCACCGGCCACTTGGCGCGGAGCTCCGCGAGGTAAGTCGCCTCATCCGGGATCGCCGTTTCCACGTACTCGTCCGCACGCACCCACGTCTGCGTTGGCAGGTCGAACCGCCGCACCACGCGCGCGGGGCTGCCCACGGCGATGCTCATCGGCGGCACATCGCTCTTCACCACCGAGCCCGCGCCGATGATCGAGCCGTACCCGATGCTGACGCTTTTCAACACGGTGACGCTCGCCCCGAGCCAGCAGTTGGCGCCGACGCGAATGTGGCCGCCGGCCGTGGTACCGGACATGAGGTATGGCACAAACGGCGAGCTGAAGACGTGGTCGGAACCGAGGAAATGGCAGTCAACACCGGTGAGGCAGTAGTCGCCGATCTCGATGAGCGAGCCGGCGCTGAGGAAATTGCGCCGCCCGAGAAAACAGCTCGCGCCGATGACGATGACCGGCTCGTCCGCCTCGCGATCGTTCACGTTGAGCCAGCCTCCCTCGCTGATGATGGAGTGCGCGCCGATGCGCACGCGGCGCCAGCCGAGGACTTGGACCGACGGGTCGAGCCAGACGCCGGGGCCGCAATGCTTCGCGCGCCATGCACAGCGTGCGGACGCCTCCGCGCCGGCGATGCGCTGGCGATCGAACCAGGCTAGGAGGCGGGAAATCATAAGGTGCCGTCTTGCAGGAGAGCGACCGGACGGCGCGAAAGAAGCGCCTCGCGCAACACGCGCTGCGCCGGCTCGGACCAAAGTCGCGCGGGCGCCCGGCCGGCCCAAGCGGAATAGTCGACGGGCTGCGGCGTGAAACTGGTCGTGAGCGAGAGCCGCCGCTCGATGATATAGTAGATCAGTGCCGCGTCGCGCCGCGCTTCCGCGGACTGGCCGCTCTTGTTTTCAAGCGCCAGTTCCAGCGCGCTGAAATACTCCGCGGGCGAGGCGGCATCGGCGGTGAAGCCGAGGCCCATGTAGTAGCACCACGTCCCGAGCACGACCGGTTTGCCGAGCATGGCGGCTTCCACGCCTGCGCGCGAAGTCCACGGCAACACCGCGCGGCAGCCCGCGAGCAGATCGTAGGTGTTCACGGGATCCTCCGCCGCGACGAAGCGCATTCGCGCGCCCAGCCGCTCTTGATGCGGCGCGAGAATCTCGCGCCACTGATCCGTGCCGCGATACGCGGGAATCCGCTCGCACGGGTGCTGCCGGATGGCGACCGAGATTCCCGGCCGATCCATCACCCAATGCAGGAGCTGCGTCAGCCAATGCGTGACGGAGCGGAATGCGCGCTGGCGATGCAGCGCTGCTGTGTCGGAGCGGTAATTCAGTGGCACCAGCAGGTCGCACGGCGGCTCCGCGTGGCCGGCGGCGTGCGGCTGCAATTTGAAGACATCGCGGCCCGCCATGCGCGTCTCCAGGGCCGCTTGCGCGTCGGCAATCATCGGCTCCCGGTCGAGGTGGCGCAGCGCGCGAAAGGCCTCCGCGACATCCGGAAAGTGCGCCGCCGCGCCTCCATGGCAGACGAACAGCGAGCCGGCTCCCGAGTCGTAAGTCGTGATCGGCAGATGCTGGCGCGCGGCCATCTCGGTCCAGATGCCGCTTGACGCCCAGACGCCGCCGGGGACGAAGAGCCAGTCGAAACGCTCGCGCAGCAAGAGCGCATGCACGCGCGCGGCATGTTCGCGCATGGCCAGGGCGCGGTCGCCGGCGCGGGCCAGCAGCGCCGGAGCGCCCGCTTCCCCGCGCGCTTCGCGGACGGCGTTTTCATAGACGAGCTGATCGACAAAGCTGGTCTCGACCCGCGGATCGGGCGGGGTCGCCGCCACGTCGAGCACCGGTCCCGGACCGTCGGGGAGGTTGAGCAGGTCGCGAAGGATCTTCACCTCGCCGCGATCGGCCGTATTGAAAAACACATTCGCCTCGTCCCACAGCAGCACGGGACGTGCGCCCTGGCGGGCCAATTCGCGCGCGCATTCGAGCGAGAAGAACGCGACCGCCGTACGCATCCACGGCGTGATGACCACGCCGACGCGCGGGCCGCGGGCGTTCGCCGGAAGAGCCAGCGGCCAGCGGCGGCAGCGCTCGCGGAAGTCCGCGGCCATGCGCGTGAATTCATCCGCGTGCCGGCCGCTCCAGCGATCGATGAGTTCGCCGATCATAGGCGTTCGTATTTGCGTGCCGGGTTGCCGATGTAAACGCCATCGCTCTCCGCATCGTTCAGCAAAACGGCGTTGGCGGCGACCTTCACGCGGTCGCCGAGCCGCAGCGCGCCGAGCAGTTTCGCGCCCGCGAAGATCGTGCAGCCGTCGCCGATGACCATCGTTTCATGCGGCGAAAACTGCCGCCGCTGCCCGAGCGTCACACCCTGGTAGAACGTGAAGTCGCTGCCGATCGTATTGCGCGGCCCGATGATCGCGCCGGCGCCATGCACGATCCGCAGCCGCGGGCCGATCGCCGTGCTGTAGTAGAGCTCGATCGCCGTGCGCACCCGCATGAGCTGCGCGTAGTACCGGAGCGCGTCGTGTTGCGGCTCGCGCCGAAACAGCGCGTGCGAAATGCGGTAGAGAAATGTCGCCTGCAATGCGGCGTCGGTCTCGAGCACGCGCTCCAGCGCGTCGTCCAGCGCGAGACCTTGCTCGATGAGCGCCGGATATTTGACACCGACATCGGAGAGGATGAGCGCGCTTTGCTCGTGCGCGAGTTCCTCCGCCAGCCGCAGCCACGCCTCGTCGTAACGCACGAAGGTGTGGTCGAAGCCGTGCCGCAAGAATGCTGCAAGAAACCCGTTCATGGTGTCGCGGAAGAGAAGAGCAGCTCAGCCAGTTGCCAGTCGATCTCCGTGTCGATGTCGACCGAGCGTTCCGGCGGCATGACGTACGCCTTCGTCCCGGCCGGGCGAAAGGTGCGCTCGCGCCGGAGCGCCTCCGTCCGCACGAAATAGATCGCGCCATTCAGCGCGTAGACGGCGGGAAGGTCCTGCCGGCGCGCCGCTTCGGACGCCGGCTCGTACGGCTGGAGCCGCCCGGTTTCATCGATCCGCTGCAGCCAGTGCGGATGCTGCTTTACCGGCGCCACGCTGACGACCGCATCCGAGTCGCCGAGCAGCGCGGCGGCGGCTTGCAGGTCCTTCGCGCCGCGCAGCGGCGAGGTCGGCTGCAGCAGCAGCAGAGCGTCGGCGACGAACCCGTCCGCCTCCAGCTTTGCCAGCGCGTCGAGCGCGACATCGAGCATCGGCGTCTCGTCGCGCGCCAGCTCCGGTGGGCGGAGGAACGGGATCTCCGCGCCACCGGCCTGCGCGATCTCGGCCATCGCGGCGTCATCGGTCGAGACGATGACGCGTTCGGCCACGCCGCTTGCGCGCGCGGCGGCGATGGTCCAGTGCAACAGCGGCCGGCCGTGAAACGCGCGGATGTTTTTGCCCGGCAGCCCTTTCGAGCCGCTCCGCGCGGGAATGAGGGCGAGCACATGGCGCGGCGCACTCATCACTGTTTTCCAGCCGCGAGCACGGCGGCGATCACGCGCTCCTGGTCGGCCGCGGAGAGTCCGGTGGAGCTGGGAAGACTGAGCGCCTGCGCGGCCAGGTGGTCGTCGACTTCGCAGCCGAAACTCTCGCAATCCGCATGCGCCGGCGAGCGATGCATCGGCTGCCAGAGCGGGCGCGTTTGGATGCCCGCCGCTTCAAGCCGGTGCATGAGCGCGCGGCTGTCGATGCCGAAACGCGACTCGTTGACCAACACGGTGCTCAGCCAGAAAATCGATTTCGCCCAGACCGCTTCCTCCATGAACCGGAGCCCGGCGACGTCCCGGAACGCCGCGGCATAGCGCGCCGCGATTTCGCGCCGGCGCTTCAGGAATCCGTCGAGTTGCTCGAGCTGAGCGACCCCGACCGCGGCCTGCAAACTGGTGAGCCGGTAGTTATACCCGACCGCGTCGTGAATGTACTCGCGCGGATCGCTCTTGGCCTGCGTGGAAAGATGCCGCGCCCGCGCCGCGAGGGCGGCGTCATTGGACACGAGCATGCCGCCGCCGCCGCAGGTGATCACCTTGTTGCCATTGAACGAAAACGCGGAAACCAATCCGAAGGTGCCCACGCGCTGGCCGCGATATTCGGTGCCGATCGCCTCGGCACAGTCCTCGATCAGCAGCAAGCCGAACTCCCGCGTCACGGCAAGCAGCGCATCGAGATCGACGGGATGGCCGAGGATATGCACCGCCATCAGCGCCCGAATGCGCCGGCCGCTCGTCTGGTTGAAGACCCCTTCCGCGCGGCGCTCGCAGCGCGTGGTGAGAAACTCGCGCACTTTCGCGGGATCGATCTGCCAGTGCGTCTCCTCGGAGCCGATGAAGACCGGCCACGCATTCGCGTAGCGGATGGGATTCGCCGAGGCGATGAAAGTGAGATTCGAGACGAGCACTTCCTCGCCCGCCTGCACGCCGGCGACGAGCAGCGCGAGGTGGAGCGCGGAAGTTCCGTTGACCACGGCGACGGCATGTTGCGCGCCGATGTAGGCCGCGACTTCGCGCTCGAAGCGCTCGACGAACGGGCCCACCGACGACACCCAGCCGCCGCTGATGCATTCCTGCAAATACTTCGCTTCATTGCCGGAGAGCTCCGGCACGCTCAGCGGCACGATGCCCGCCGCCGCGGGTGCGCCGGGCTCAAACGAGGTACGCATCGGTCCGGTAGCGGTCGAGGTGTTGGCGCATCCAGTCCACATGCGCCTCGAGGCCCTGCTCGAGCGTGTGCAGTGGCTCCCAGCCGAGCAGGCGTTTGGCCTTCTCCGGCGACGAGAGCAGCCGGTCGATCTCGCTCGCTTCCGGGCGGATGCGCTCGTCCTTCGTGACGACGGGCAGGTTCTTGCCGAGGATTTTCTGCACGGTCTCGACGAGGTAGCCGACCGAAACATCGCGACCCGTGCCGAGTTGGATCGTCTCGCCGACCGCGGCGTCGGATTCCGCGGCCTTCACAAAGCCCTCGCACGTGTCGGCGACGTAAGTGAGATCGCGCGTCGGGTGGAGGCTGCCGAGCCGGATCTCCGGCTGATTG
>DASYIS010000552.1:0-13164 GCA_035997375.1 Chthoniobacteraceae bacterium | reverse complement strand
GCGCGCCCGAGAAGCGCGCGGCATTTTCGACCGTCGCGCCGTGGCCGATCGAAATGGTCGAGGTCAGTCCGGCGTTGCTGGTCAGCGTGCTGCCGAAGGAGAGCAGACCGCGGCTGAAGACATTGCCGCTCACGATGAGCTCGCCGGCGCCGGCGACCGCTTCGTTCAACAGAATGTTCTGGGTGTTGAACGAGTCGCTCACGACGACGTTGTTCGTCGCGCCACTCACCGTCACCGGGCCGGCCCAGGTGGTGGTGGTGAAGTTGCCTTTCCAGGTGCCCCCGTTGAGGGTGAGCGCGTGCTTGAGCGCGGCGGTGGAGCTCACCGCGAGCGTGCCGCCGGTGTTCACACTCAAGGTCGCGCCATCGGCGCCGAGCGCGTTGGGCGCGTTCAACTGGAGCGTCCCGGCCGTGACTTGCGCCGCGCCAGTGTACGTGCCGGCGGCGCCCGAGAGCGTCACCGTACCCGGACCGGCGAAGGTGAGCGCGCCCGAGCCTCCGAGGTTGCCACTGATCCCGAAAAAGTTGCCCGCGGTGGCGTTGATCGACACGCCGCCGCTGACGGTCACATTGCGGGCAGCGGTGAAGCTCGCCCCTTGCAGCGTCGAGCCGGCGAGCGTCACGGCGTTGGCCGCGACGCCGAAGTTGCTGTCCGCCGCCACGCTCAGCGTCCCCGCGTTGACGGCGACCGCGCCGGTGAAGGTGTTCGTGCCGCCGAGCACCAAGGTGCCTCCGCCGAGCTTGGTCAAGCCCGCGGAACCGCCGATGGCCGAATTGACCGTGGCGATGATCGACGGGTCGACGGAGATGTTCCCGGTGGTCAGCGTGATGTCCCCGAGCGTGAGCGTGTACGCGCCCTGGAAAAGGAGCGACGACGCGAGCTCGCCAGCGGAGAGCGTGATGGTCGCCCCGGTCCCCGGGATGGCCAGGGGGAACTGCGCGACGTCGCCGCTGCCGGGCTCGAGGTTCGCACCCCAGTTAATGGGAGTGCTCCAGCTCGCGCTGGACTCGCCGTCCCAAACCGCCCCCGACGCCGGGATGCGCGAGCAGAGGATGAGGCCGGCAATGACATACGATCGGAAGGATGGATGAATCGAGGACATGGTATGGGTTGGGTTGGGTTGGGTTGGGTTGGGCGCGGGTGAAGGTCGTGATTCCGAGAGTTGTCTAATGGCGAATATTTGGTGATAGACCGCACAGCTTTGGGGTGTGACGGGGTTCGACTTAATTTTCTCCCCTCGGCGGAGGTGGAGGGTGCGAAATGGGTTTCAACCCGTTCCTACGGGAATCCCGGATCGCGGTTGCAAGAAATCGGCGGGGCGCCGAATTATTTTGCGCCGGCCTTCGCCGCGGGGCGCCCGCCGGCGGGATCCAGCACCACGCGGAAGCCGGTGTTGCTCTTGCGAAGAGTCTGCTGTTCCCGGTCGCGGAATGTCGTCAGCAGTTGCATTTCACTCGAGGCGCTCCACGCTCCGCCGCGCAAGACGCGGACGCCGCGTGTGGCATCGTACCAGTCCTGGCACCATTCCCGAACGTTGCCGCCGAGATCATGGAGCCCCAGGGAGTTGGCCGTGAAAGTGCCGACCGGCGCGGTGCGGGGGAAAGGATCCTTGAAGCCAGCAATGGTGGTCCAACTCGGCGGTTCCTCACCGAGCACGCACTCACTCCCGGCAAAGTTTCCGGAGCCGGCGGGCGGCGGCCAGGTGTTGCCCCACGGGAAGCCGGGCAACTCGCGTCTTTTCGCGGGTGCAATGGTCGCATCCCGCTCCCCCGCCAGGCCCGCCGCGCAAGTCCATTCCGCATCGCTCGGCAACCGGTAAAGATTTCCCTCCTGCCTGGAAAGCCAGGCGCAAAAGGCGCGGGCATCCTCCCAGCTCACACAGGTCACCGGGTGCCCCTCGCTCTGCGCGAAGCCCGGCGATTCCCAGGACGCCTCTCCGGTGCGGACCCAGATCTCCTCCGCCAAAATAATTGCGCCTTCGCCGTCCTTGTAATCGTAGCCGCTGTCGCGCGCGAACGCGCGGAAGTCGCGGACCCGGGTTTCCCACACGGCGAAGAAAACCGTCCGCTCCGCCGGCCCGCCGGTGATCGGGACGGGAACGAACTTCATCCCGAGGCTGTTGACGAATGGCTTCTCGCGACTCGCTCCCGCGAAAGACAGATTGGCGTGGGCGACGACCGCCGGGCCGCGGCCGGCGGCGTTCGCGTTCGCCCGGCCCTTGAACCAGACGATCAGCGCCGCGAGGAGCAATCCCGACGCGATCACTCCGGCGGCCGTGCGGATCGGGGAGCGTGTGCGGCGTGGCGGCGTCGCGCGCATGCGCTCCAGGTCGCGCATCATTTCGCTCACGAGTTGGTAGCGGCGCTCCGGCTCCTGCTGCAGCGCTTTGACGACCACGGCATCGACCCGCGCATCCACCGCCGCCCGCGCCGAGGGTGGATCGAAAATGCCCTTCGGCCGCCGGCCGGTCAGCATTTCGTAGAGCAGCACGCCGAGGGCGTAGATATCGGAGCGGTGATCGCCCCGGCCGTCGCGCTGCTCGGGAGCCATGTAGTCGGGCGTCCCGCGAACGAGCGTGGAGGCGCGCACCCGGCCCTCCTCCTTCAGCGGGCGGGCGAGACCGAAGTCCGCGAGCTTCGCGCGCCCGCTTTTCGTCACGAGGATGTTGGCCGGCTTGAGGTCGCGATGGATGACGTCCTGGCTGTGCGCGTGCTGCAGCGCCTCGCACACCTGCACGGCGATCTCGAAGACCTGGCGGGGCGCGAGCCGGCCGGCGCGCATGAGCTGCGCGAGGTCGGCGCCATCGATGAATTCCATCACGAAGAAGAGATGGCCTTCGCTCGTCCGGCCGAGCTCGTAGATGGCGACGATGCCGGGGTGCGGCAGCTTCGCGAGCGTCCGCGCCTCGCGGAGAAACCGCGCAACGAACTCCTCGTCGTTCCCCAACTCGGCCGGGAGCACCTTGATCGCGACGGGACGCTCCAGGACCAGTTGCACCGCCTGATAGACTGCCCCCATGCCGCCCTGCCCGATCAGTCGCTCGATCCGATATTGCGGAAGCAGTTGCGCGAGCTTTTCGGGGTCGGGGGGAATCCATTCCGGCACGCGTCCCGGCGTGCCGGAGCCGCGCCGGCCACGAGGGGTCGGCGGGGGAGAGAGTGGTTCTTCAGCAGACATCCCGGGGTGTGCTCATTTCGGGACGACCTTGGGGCCCTCCGCCCCCGGCACTTCCGGTGGAGCATTGCTGATGCGCGCCCCCGACCGGGTCACCTGCACGAAAGTATTGTTATCGCCGTAGAGAGCCCACGGGCCTTTTGGGATTTCGCGGAACTCGACGAATTTCCAGTCGAGGACCGCCATGGTGCCGATGCCGAGGTAGTCGCGCACGGCCGGCGAAACATTGAGTCCCTCGCCGCGGTTCGCATTCGGCGTGGGCACGTCATTTCCGAACACATACTGCCAATGGTCTGTCCTGGCCGGACCGCAATCGCCCCACTGCGCATAGGCGATCTTATTGTTCCCGGGATTGCGGATCGCGATCCAGCGGTCGCGGCAGATCGACTGGCCCTCTTTTACGAACGCTTGTTTGAACCACGGGATGACCAGTTTGGCCTCGGGTTTGGTCGCCCCGGCCGTGACGTCGTTGTAAGGGAGCGCGCAGTAGAATGGGTTCTGTCGCGGCGTGAACGCGCTCGGCACATAGTTCTTGCGCGCCGCCGCGTCCAGAGGATCGGCTCCGCCGTACTCGGTTTGCCAGTGCGCATTCCACGCGCTCTTCTGCGTGGTGGAGCTTTTCTTGCCGGACGACTTTTCGCCGATCGCGAACACGGTCGTCACGATGTTGCGCTTCCATGGGTACTCGCTGCCGACGCCAAAGGGGCGGCTGGAGGTCGGGACAATCACTTGAGGCTCCATCGCCAACACCGCCGATTCGCGAAGCCGCATCGCGTACTTGTCGAACTCCGCGCTGCTTCGGTAGGGCGCGCCGCCGGTGCCAATGGGCGTCTTGATCTCGGCCGCCGTCCGTGGCTCGCCCCGCAGCGGCTGCGGCGGGCCCGACGGGCGCGGGAGGCCCGGCGTGTTCGCCTGCTTCGCCGGCCGCGGCGTACTTGGCTTGTCTGTCGCGTCCGGCTCACTGAGAACCGGTCCAGGATGTTCAGCGACCGGCGCCGGTTTTGCCGGATCGTTCGCGGCCAAAGCCGGTTCGGGGAGTTGGGCCACGACGGACGGGCGCCGGCCGCGCCCCTCCATGCTCAAGAGCCCGCCCAAAGCCAGGAGCAAGGCGACGGCCGCGCTCGCGAGACGGTAGAGTTTCGCTTTCGACAGCGTTCGAATCGACGTGGCGCCGATCCGCTGCAGTTCGGCCTGAAACGCCTCGACCGAAGCGTAACGCCGCTCCGGCTCAGATTGCATGGCCTTGATGACGACCGGGTCCACGCGCGGGTCCATCTTCGCCTTCGCCGAGGGCGGATCGAAAACCCCCTCCGGCCGGATGCCCGTGAGCATTTCGTAAAGCATCACGCCGAGCGCATAGATGTCCGTGCGATGATCGGCCTTCCCCTCGCGCTGCTCCGGCGCCATGTAGGCGGGCGTGCCGAGCGCGTCGCCGGCGAGCGTGAGCCCGGCACACTCCTCATCCAGCGGGCGCGCGAGCCCGAAGTCCGCGAGCTTGGCGCGGCCGTCGCGGTCGAGGAGGATGTTCGCGGGCTTGAGATCGCGATGGATGACCCCCAGGGCATGGGCGTACTGGAGCGGCGCGCAGAGCTCCCGCACCAGCTCGAGCGCCCGCGCCGGCGGGAGCGGGCCGCCGCGGAGCACGCGGGCGAGATCCGTCCCCTCGACGAGCTCCATGACGATGTAGAGGTGCCCTTCGCTCGTCTGCCCAAAGCCGTAGATGCCGACGATTCCGGGGTGCTGAAGCCTGGCCAGGACGCGCGCTTCGCGGTGAAAGCGCGCCACGAAGCCGGCGTCCGCCGCGACCTCGGCGGGCAGGATCTTCACCGCGATCGGCCGCTCGAGCGATTCATCGAAGCCGCGATAAACGGCGCCCATGCCGCCGCGGCCCAGCAGGCCCTGGATGTGATGCTGCGGGAGCAGGAGCGCCAGTTCGGCCGGCGACGGCAGTTGCGACAGCCCCAGGTCTTCCGCGGGTCCCTCGAGCTGAAGGCCGCGCGCGAACAGTTCCTTGGGATCGAGCCCGAGCAGCTCGGGCGGCAAAGGCTGGCGCGGCCGGGCCGCCGAGCCGGGGAGGGTGGGGTCGGTTTCGCTCATGGCGCGCGATGGGGTGTCTCTCAGTTCCTACGGGATTCGGCGGGCCGGGGTTGCACGTTGGGCGAAAGATTTTTCATGGAACGCCGCCATCACACGCACGACAGCAATTCCGCCAACTCGTCGCGGACCTTTCGGTCATCGGGTTGGTCCAGCGTCAGGGCGACCTGCTCGAACAGGATTTTCCGCCAGCGCTCGCGCAGGCGGAAGACATCGTTCTTCAAAGTGCCCGCCGGCCGCCCCAGCTTGGCCGCGAGCTCCTCGTAACGCTCGACCGGCGCCGGATGGAAACCGAGGAACGACCCTAGCGCGACGAACAACTCGCCTTTGCCCTGTTGCTCCATCTCCTCCCGCGCCAATTGCAGGGAATGCTCGAGGACCATGAGCGCCCAGCGCCGTTGGTAAAGGCGATCCGGAGTGAGGTCGTCGACCGGCTCCGTTCCGTAGCGCTCCTCCGCCCACGCGAGGTCGAGGCTCGTCACCAGCCCGGCCCCGCGCTTCTGGGTCAGGTGCCGGTCGTGCTCATCGGCGAGGTAGTGGTTTACACACGCGAGAAGGAAGTTCCGCAGCTTGCCCCGGCCCCGATCGGCGGCGGCCAGCGCGCCGCGCTCGAGCAGGTGCGCAAAAAAACCCTGGGTCAGGTCTTCGGCGTCGTGCGAACCGCAGCCTCGGCGCCGGATGTAGGCGTAAATGGGATACCAATACGCTTCGCAGAGCGCATCGAGCGCCCGCCGCGCCTCGGGGTCGTCGCCGCTGACCGCATCCCGCACGCGGCTCCACCGGGTCGTCTGAAACGAGTGGGGAGTGATGGGCGGTTTCATCGCTTTGAAAGCCAATCTCCATAAAAAGTGCGCCCGCGCACCGCAGCAAGCGCATTCACCGGCGTCTCGCGCGCTGCTCCTTGATCGCGCGGCTTCCGTCCTCCGCCGAACTTCCGCCCAGACGTGGCACGCCCCCTGCTTTAACAGTTCCCGCAAGTTAGGATCACAACCTTTTTAATATAACCGCTCGTTCCTCAACTTCACCCCGCCCGGTCAGCAATGACCGGGCTTTTTTTTGGCCGGCGCCTCCGGGCCGGCGCGCGGGCTACGGGTAGAGATTCGGCGAAGCGCCGCGGCTGGAGGCATCGACGCCGCCGCTGGTGGCGGCGCGGTCGACGTGCGAGTCCATCGGCGTGATCTGGTGCGGCGCGGTGAAGTTGATGAGCTTGCCGGAGCCAAGCTCGACGAACTGAATCTCGCTGCCGTTCTCGCGAATGGTGTCGCCCTGCGCGCGCCACTCGCCGCGCGGCTGGTCCGCCGTCTCGAGCCGCGTGATCAGGAAGACGCGGCCGACCGCGTATTTGCCGGCCCCGCGATTCGGCCGATTGATCTCCGAACCCGCGAGGCCCGGGCCGGCGGACCGCGTCGACTCGCGCGCCGATTGCGTCGTCACATGGTTGTCGCCGGCGCAAGCGGCGAGGAGTCCGGCGGCGAGAAGAAGCAGGCGCGAAAGTTTCATGGGCCGAATGGTGCAAATATAAAGGCGTTTGTACATCGCAACGTTGTGGGAATCGGCGCGGGTGCGCCGATAGCGTGGATTTCCGGAAACGCGCGAACAACACTGCGGAGGTTCCCGAAGCCATCCTCCTCCTCATCATCTTCATCTTCATCCCCGGCCCACATCGCTCATTCGTCGCCGGGAGCAGCGACGAAGAACGGTGGGGATGAAGATGATAATTGCGACAAACAACGGTCACGTTTTCGACGATGTTTGGGCTGCGGTGCGAGCGCTGAGCGAAGGCAGCCGTCCCGGAGGGACGAAGGAGATTAGCCGGTGGTGCAGCGAGGAACGAGCGGAACCACCGGAATCCTCAACAAAACGGAAACCGTCCCGGAGGGACGGTGGAAACGCTGACGGGGCGTCACGGTTCCGGCGCCTCCTCCGGGGCGCATCCGCGTGGCGGTGGGTTCCGGTGGTTGCGCTCGTTACACTCGCTGCACCACCGGCTAATCTCCTGCTGGCCCTCCGGGCCGCCTGCATCATCCGGCTCTGTCGGGTTAGGAAGATGAGGAGGAGGATGGCTTCCTGGCGGACGCGCCGTGATCGTACGGAAAGTCGCGCCCTACAAGTGCGGCGCGACCGGTTTCACCGGCGCGGCAAAGCTCGGCGCGGCTTTCACCTTCACCTTGCGCTTGAAAACCTTGTCCCCGCACGTCGCGAAAAGGAGGTCGTGGTCCGCGCCGCCGAAGGCGAGGTTCGAGCATTTGCCGTTGGGCGTCGGGACGATGCAGTTGACGCGGCCCGCCTGGTCGCAGATTTGCACGCCCAGGCGCGTGGCGACGTAGAGGCGGCCGTCGGCGTCGACTTCCATCCCGTCGGCGCCGCTGTCGTCGGCGGTGTCGGGGACGTGCAGATGATAGTAGCGCTGCTTGAAGGCGAGCGTGCCGTCGGGCTTGATCTGCCACGAGTAGACCCAGTGGGTCTTGCTGTCGGAGACGTAGAGGAGCGTCTGGTCGGGCGAAAACGTGATGCCGTTGGAAAACTTCAGCCCGGTGTCGACGATCTGCTTTTCGCCGGTCGTTTTGATGAGCCAGATCTTGCTCGGCTCCTTGCCGTCCCAGCCCGGCTCGGTGACGTAGATGAGGCCGTCGTGCCGCACGACGAGGTCGTTGCCGCGAAAGCCCTCGGCGACGACCTTCGGCTGCCCGGCCTCGTCGTACGAGATGATCTGCTGCGCGCCGCCGGCGACTTCATAGAGACGGCCGTCCGGTCCAAAGGCCTGCCCGTCGCCCTTCTTCGAGTCGCCGATGAACTCCGTCTGCTTGCCATCGAGCCCGATCTTGTAGGTCTTCGCCGCCGGCACGTCGTTGAAGAAAAACTCGCCCTTCGCGTTCGTCGCGGCGCCTTCGGTGAATTTGTGTCCTTCGGACACTAACTGCCACCCTTCGCCGGGGATGAGGATCTCCTGCAGTTGCTTCGAGCCGAGGCCGGCGGGGATTTCCTTCGGCCAATCCTTCCAGAGCCAGCGCATGGCGTCGGGGAAAACCGAGGCGCCTTGCTTGCCGCTGTGGCCGCCTTCGCCCCAGACGTGGTTCGTCTCGTAGCCGGCGAAGAGGAGGGCGCGCTCCATCTCCTGGTTGGCCATCCACCAGTCGCCGCCGTAGATGTTCTGGTCGGCCGACCCATCCTGCAGGAAGACGCGGAGCGGCTTCGGCTCGAGCTTGCGGATGAGCGTCGGATAGACATTGCCGCCGCGCAGGCCGACGTACGTGCCGATGGTCGAGAAGACGCGCCGGAAGTAATCCGGCCGCTCCCACGCGGCGGTGAAGGCCGCGATGGCTCCACTGCTCGAGCCGGCGATCGCGTGATCGTCGGGGCTCTTGGAGAAATGAATCGCACGCTCGTCGGGCGTGATTTTTGTCTCCACCTCCGGCAGCAACTCGTCGATGAGGAAGCGCGCGTACGCGTCGCCCAGCCCATCGTATTCATACGAGCGATTGAACCGCGCCAGCGCCTCGGGATTCGCCGCCTTGACCACGCCCGGCGTGACGAACACGCCAATGATCACGGGCAATTCGCCGCGCGCGATGAGATTGTCGAAGACGACGGGCGTGTTGTTTTGCACACCGTCCTGGTTCACGTAAAGGCACGCCGGCTTGGCGGGGACGTACTGTTTCGGCACGTACACGGTGACTTCGCGCGTGGTGCCCGGAAAGATGTTGCTCTTGTCGAAGGTGAACTTCAGCAAGTCGCCCTTGGGGACACCCTCCTGCGGCTTGGAGTCGGGGCCGAGCGGGTAATCTTCGGCGGCGAACAAAGCGGCGGCGCCGAGAGTGAGCGCGGCGAGAAACGGCGGGAGGGTTTTCATGCGGGGAGCGGGCGAGGATGGAAGAGCGGGTGGGCGAGTGCAACCCGATACGCTGCGCATGCAGAGCCGGCTCCAGGGTCAGGCGAGGGCCGCCATGTCTTCCTCCGTCAGCGCGAGCGCGGCGGCGGCGACGTTCTCCGCGAGATGCGCGATCGAGGTCGTGCCGGGGATCGCGATGATGTTCGGCGAGTGGTGCAGCGACCACGCAAGCGCCACCTGCGCCGAGGTCGCGCCGAGCCGCGCGGCCACGCGCTCCAGCGCCGCGTCGCCGGCCGAGAGCGGCGCGCCTGGAGCCATCGGCGCGGCGGCGAGCGGTCCGTGCGGGAGAAAAGCGATCTCGTGCGCTTCGCAATACCGGAGCACGTCCTCGCCCTGGCGCTCGCGCAGATGGTAGCGGTTCTGCACCGAGACGACGGGAAAATGCCCGCGCGCCGTTTCGATTTGCTCGACCGTGACATTCGACAAGCCGACGTGCGCGATCTTCCCTTCCTCGCGCAGGCGCGCGATCTCGCCGAGACTCTCCTCGATCGGCACCTGCGGATCGGGCCGGTGCCATTGCCAGAGCGCGAGTTGCTCGACCCGCAGCTCGCGGAGGCTGCTCTCCACGTCGGCCCGCAGCTTCGCGGGGCGGCCGTCGGCGACGACGCTCGTCGGCGAGCTCTTGTTGATCCCGCCCTTCGTCGCGATGACGAGTCCGGCGGGATACGGATGCAGCGCCGCCGCGATCAGCCGCTCGTTCCAGCCGTTGCCATACGCCTGCGCCGTATCGATGAAATTCACGCCGAGCTCGACCGCGCGCCGCAGGAGCGCCTGGCCGCCCGTCCAGTCGGCATACGGCCCGAAATTGCCGGGCTGACCCGTGAGCCGCATCGCGCCATAGCCGAGCCGATGCACCGGCAGCGCACCTGCGAGATTGAAAGAGAGATTCATCCTCCCAAAAGGCGCGGCCAGGGCGAGGTCGTCAATCCCGCGGTGGCTCAATTGGGCCCGTGTGAAGGCCGCTCGGCGGTGGAGGGAAGCATGAGCTCACGCGTCGCGGCTTGCCGCCGGCGCGCGGAGTGCTTGGGAGGACTTGCGCGGTATGGTATAGCACTGGGGCGCCGTCCCGCCCCCTCTCCCAACGTCATGCCGCTCCCCCGTTCATGGCTTTTTGCCGCGGTCCTCTCGCTCGCCGCCGGCGCGCGGGCGGAGGAGACGGTCGATTATCTGCGGCAGGTGAAGCCCATCCTCACGCAGCGCTGCTTTTCCTGCCATGGCGCGCTGAAACAGAAAGCCGGCCTGCGCCTCGACACGGGCGAATCCATCCGCCGCGGCGGCAGGAATGGCGCGATCGTGCAATTGGACGACATCCACCAAAGCGAACTGCTGCTGCGGATCACTTCCATCGACAAAGAGGAGCGGATGCCGGCGGAAGGCGCGCCGCTCAAGCCGGAGCAGATCCAGCTCATCGAAGCGTGGCTGCGGCAGGGCGCGCCGTCGCCCGCGGATGAGAAGCCCGAGCCCGACCCGCGCGCGCATTGGGCCTTCCAGCCGCCGGTGAAAGCCGCGGTCCCGGCGGGCGCCGCGAATCCGATCGACGCCTTCATCGCGGCGGGGCTGGCGCGGCAGGGGCTGACGCCTCAGCCGCCGGCGGCGAAACCGACGCTGCTGCGCCGCGTTTATCTCGATCTCATCGGCCTGCCGCCGACCCGTGAGGAGTTGCACGCATTCCTCGCCGACGAGGCGCCCGACGCGTACGAGCGCGTGGTCGACCGGCTGTTGAACGACCCGCGCCACGGCGAGCGCTGGGCCCGGCACTGGATGGACGTCTGGCGTTACGCCGACTGGTACGGCCGCCGCCCGCTGCCCGATGTCTGGAACAGCGCGCCGCAGATCTGGCGCTGGCGCGACTGGATCGTGCGCTCGCTCAACACCGACAAGGGCTACGACCAAATGGTGCGCGAGATGCTCGCCGGCGACGAGATCGCACCGGAGGACGACGAGGTTGCGGTGGCCACCGGCTTCCTGGTCCGCAACTGGTATGCGCTCAACCAGAACCAATGGATGCGCGACAACGTGGAGCACACGGGCAAGGCCTTCCTCGGCCTCACGCTGAACTGCACGCACTGCCACGACCACAAGTACGACCCGATCACGCAGCGCGAATACTTCCAGTTCCGCGCCTTCTTCGAGCCGCTCGATCTGCGCCAGGACCGCTGGCCCGGCGGGAAGGATCCCGGCCCGTTCCAGCACTACGAATACGTGAAGTCACGCCCGGTGGTGCAGGAAGGGTCGATCCGCGTTTTCGACAGCACGCTCGAGGCGAAGACCGTCATCTATCTCGGCGGCGACGAGCGCAATGTGGCGGAGGGCAAGCCGCCGGTCTACCCTGCCCCGCCGGCGATCCTGGGCGGGCCAATTCCGGAGATCACGCCGATCTCGCTGCCGCCTCAAACCTACTACCCGGGCCTGAAACCGTTTGTGCAAGAAGCGCAAATCGGCGACCGCGAAACCACGCTCGCGACCGCGCGCGGCAACGTAGCGGCGGCACAGAGCGCGCTCGTGACGGCGAAAGCGAAGTTCGATGCGCTGACCGCGAACGATGCCGCCGACGCGCGGGCGAAGGCCTTCGCGGAGTTGCTCACGGCGGAGTCGGCGGTGAAAGCAGGCGCCGCGAAGCTCGCCGCCGCCGAGGCGGACCTCGAGTCGGTGAATGCGCGGATCGCCGCCGAGAACGCGCGCTATCAAATGACAGAGGGCGACGCGGACCAGCTCGCTGGCGCGGCCAGCAAAGCGGAACGGCTCTTTAACGTGCGCGCCGCGGAACAAGCGGCGGCCGAGGCGGAAGCGTCGTTGGCGCTGCTGAAAGCCGAGCAGGAACTCGCGGCGGCGCGCCGCCAGGCCGAGGCGCTCAACGCGAGCAAGACCAAGGAGGAAACCGACAAGGAGCAAGCCGCGCTCAAAACCAAACAGGATCAGATGGCGAAGCTGAAGAAAGCCGTCGAGACCGCGCGGACCGCGCTCCAGGCGGAGAGCATCGCGTACACGCCGCTGACGCCGGTCTATCCCAAACAGAGCAGCGGCCGCCGCCGCGCGCTCGCCGAGTGGATCACCGATCGCCGCAATCCGCTCGCCGCGCGCGTGGCGGTGAATCACCTCTGGCTGCGCCATTTCCAATCGCCGCTCGTGCGAACCGTGTTCGACTTCGGCCGCAACGGCGCGGCGCCGACGCACCCGGAGCTGCTCGACTGGCTCGCCGTCGAGCTCATGGATTCCGGCTGGAGCATGAAGAAAATGCATCGGCTCATCGTCACCAGCAACGCCTACCGGATGGAGTCGAAGTCCGACGCGCACAATGTCGCGATCGACCCGGAAAACCGCGCGCTCTGGCGCATGAACGCCGGCCGGATGGAAACGGAGGTCGTGCGCGACAGCATCCTGCAGCTCGCCGGCGAGCTCGATCCACAGCTCGGCGGCCCGACGCTCGAGAACACCGAGCAGCCGAAGTCGCACCGGCGCAGCCTCTATTTCGCGTGCTTCCCCGAGGGCGGCGGCTCGAGCGAATTCAACGCGCTCTTCGATCCGCCCAGCCCCGCCGAATGCTACCGCCGCACCCGCACCGTCATCCCGCAACAGGCGCTGGCCTTGACGAACAGCCAGGTCGTGGTCGACGAAAGCCGCGTCCTCGCGGGCAAGCTGGGGGACGCGGCGGCGAGCGTGGAGCAATTTATCACCGCGGCCTTCGAGCAAATCCTCACGCGTCCGCCGACGGCCGGCGAAGTGACGGCCTGCGAGGCGTTCCTGAGCAAGCAAGAAGCGTTGAACCAGGGCAAACCGATCGCAGCGGCTGCGGCACGCGAGAGCCTGGTGCGCTCGTTATTCAATCACAACGACTTCGTCACGATCCGATGAGCGGCAGCGAATTGTCCCCATGTGTAGAGGCGGCTCTCCCTGAGCCTAGGCGAAGGGGTGCCGCCTCCAATTTCTTGAGCGTCTCTCGTGCGGGCAGCGCCCAAACAAAGATGGAGGCGGCACCTGTTCGCCTAGGCTCACAGAGAGCCGCCTCT
>DASYIS010000551.1:0-20542 GCA_035997375.1 Chthoniobacteraceae bacterium | reverse complement strand
GGTCCGCACAGTCCCCTGTGCGGTGTAGGCGCGACCGCACAGGGACTGTGCGGACCGCAGGTGGAACGACCGGAAATCCACGAATCTCGCCTTGCGAAGAAAGGAAGGCGGGCGCGACTGAAATCGCGCTCCGCGACGGCCAAGTTTTTGTGCCTTCCGTGCGTTCTTGCGGCTGCCTTCCGAGCTAGTAACTGCTGTGCACGACCGTGCTCGAGGTCGAGGTCGGCGCGATGTGGGTCGAACGTTCCTCGGTGGTCGTCGTGGTCGTGATCGGCGTGTGCCGGTCGCGGTCGTGATCGTGGCAGGCGGTGGCGAAGCCGGAGAGCGTGACGGCGGCGAGAAGGAGGACGAGTTTTTTCATGTTGTGTGGGTTTGGTTGTGACGTTGGTTTGGTGGTTGCTTGCGTAAGTCATTTCGTGCCAACCAACAGGTGTGAGCGTATCGTCACACACCGCGCCTCGCCGACGCCACGCCGTCGATGGGACCCATGGGAAGAATGGGGCCTATTCCTCCCATTCTTCCCATACCTCCCACCCTCCCGATCCCCGCTACGCCGGGACGCTCGCGCGCCGTGGCGGCTTGATGAACAGCGCCGCCACCGCCGCCACGATGAGCGACACGCCGGCCGCAATGAAGGACGAGCTAAAGCTGCCCTTGCTCCCTTCGGTGAGCGCCTGCTGGACCTTTGGGAAGACGAATCCGCCGACGCCCCACGCGGTAAAGAGCACTCCGTAGTTCAGGCCGAAGCTCTTCAACCCCCAGAAGTCTTTCGCGAAGGAGGGGAAGAGCGCCAGGTTCGCGCCGTAGTTGAAGCCGATCAGCGTGGCCAGGAGCACGATCAGCACCGGCGCGATGTCCTTCCGCGCGGTCATATCGATCGCGGCAAACATGAGCGCGGCTTGGATCGCGAGCACGAGCACGAGCGTCCAGCGGCGCCCGATTTTGTCCGAGAGAATGCCGGCGACCACGCGACCGCCGGCATTGCCCAGCGCCATGACGGCGACGGCGATGAAGGCGTGCTCGCCCATGCTCTTCTTCGCCATGCCGCTCACACTGCTGATGACCATCAAGCCCGCGCCGGCGCCGATGCAATAGATGGCCCACAGGAGATAGAACATCGGGCTGCGCATCATCTCACCGGGCGAGGCGTGGAACGCGGCGGCGGCGGTCGCGGCGGCGCTGGCCTTGGGCGCGGAGACGAAGCCCGCGGGCGGGTTTTTCAAGAGCTGCGCAAGCCCGCAGACGATGACGACAAACGCGAGGCCGAAGATGAGCATCGACTTTTCCAGGCCGAAGTGCGCGAGCAAATACTGCGAGGTCGGCGCGAGGTAAACCGGCGCCAGCCCGAAGCCCGCGACGACCAGGCCCGCGATGACGCCGGTCTTCGCCGGCGGAAACCATTTCAGCGCCGGCGGCGTGGCCGACGAATAGCCGAAGCCGATCCCGAGCCCCACCAGCACGCCGAACCCGAGCAGCCAGACGCCGTAGTTGTTGGTCGTCGAAATCAGCACCAGTCCCGCGCCGACCAGGAGGCCGCCCATCGACGCGGTCACGCGCGGGCCGAACCGGTCCTGGCAGCGTCCCGCGAGGATCATCGCGAACGCGAACACGAGACAGCAGAGCGCGTACGGATCGTTGAGCTGGCTCCCTTTCCAGCCGAAATGACTGCCGATTTCCGCCTTGAACATGCTCCAAGTGTACAGCACGCCGAGCGCGAGATTGATGCCCAATCCCGCCGACACGACCGTCCAGCCTTGATTCTTGACCGGCACCGGGTCGCCCTGGTTCAGATCGGCCTGGTGAAAGGTTCCCTCGGCCATGAGCTCACGCTGCTCGGGAGGGAGGCCTAGGTTGCCATCAAAAGGGGGCGTGGACATGGCGAGAACGTAAGGAGGCGGCGTGTGCGGGGACAAGCAGAAAGGCGGGTGGGGAATGACGAATGACGAATGACGAATGACGAATGACGAATGACGAATGACGAATGACGGACGGCTCCGGGCGACGAGCGCGCCGATCCTGGTTCCATTGCGCAATTCCAGCCGCTTTCGTCATTCGTCATTCGTCATTCGTCATTCGTCATTCGACTCTACGCCCACTCCCGCCGCCCTCCGCGAAACACCTGTTGCCATGCGCTCCATCTGGAAAGGCTCTCTCTCGTTCAACCTGGTGAACATCCCCATCACCCTCTACACCGCCATCCGTCGCGAGGACCTGAAATTCCACATGCTCCGCCAGGGCGATCTCAGCAAGATCAACTACAAGCGCGTCGCCGAGGCGGATGGCAAGGAAGTGCCGTGGGAACAGATCGTCAAAGGCTACGAGCACGAGAAGGGGAAGTTCGTCGTGCTCAAGGACGAGGACTTCAAGCGGGTGGACATCGAGGCGGCTCAAACGATCAACATCACCTCCTTTGTGAAGGTGGAGGAGGTCAACCCGATTTTCTTCTACAAGCCGTATTACGTCGAGCCGGCCAAGGGCGGAGACACCGCATACGCTCTGCTCCGCGACGCCATGGAAAAAAGCGGCCGCATCGGGATCGCCGAGGTCGTCCTGCGCCAGCGCGAGCACCTGGCCGCCGTGAAGCCGCAGGACGGCGGCCTCATCCTCGAGCTGATGCACTACGCCGACGAGCTGGTCTCCACGGACGAGTTCCGCAAACCGACCGCGAAGAAAGCCGGCGCCAAGGAATTGCAGATGGCCAAGTCGCTCATCGACATGATGACCGAGGAGTGGGATCCCGAAAAGTACCACGACGACTACAAGAAGGCGCTCAAGAAGGTGATCGCGGAGAAGCTCAAGGATCCCGACAAGGAGCTGCCCGTGGCGAAAGCGCGCAAGCCGACGAACGTCGTCGACCTCGTCGCCGTATTGCAGGAGAGCCTGCGGAGCTCCCAGGCCCCGCCGGCGAAAAAGGGCAAGGCCGCGGGCGCCCATCGCGTGAAGGCGGTGAAGCACAGGAAAGCGGCCTGAGGTGGGCGGGAGAGCGCGAAGCGCAACCGGTCCGGGGAGCGCACGCGCCCTCGCGTGCTGGATTCGGCGCCCTCGCCGAATCCCGTTGTGCGCGGCCTGCCGCTTGGTAAGTTTGCACCCGTAGCGCGTTGAACGCTGCCCGGCGAGGGCGCCGGGCAGAACACGCGGGGCGCGTGTGCTCCCCGGACCAAAGGCTGCCTTCGGCGGCGCGCATCCCCGTGGAACGCGCCGTTTTGCCGGAGAACACGCAGCGCGGGCAAAAATGGTCACTTTTTTGACTTGTTCACCGGAGGCGCCCCGGCGCAATCAACGAAAATCAGCGTTCCACGCGCCCCGCCGTTTCGGGTCGGCTTACCCAAGGTTACGATCAGATGTCCACTAAGAAATGCATTTTCGGCGTTTCTCCAGAGTAAAAAAACCCATGCTGAGCGGCGATCCGCAGGGTGCTGATCAAATATGACTAGGGGGCGTCAACCATCGCGTTCCGTGCATTTGTTGTGTTCCACAAGAAGAATCCCCACTTTCACACAAGTTATTCACAATGCGGGATAAGCTCCGGAAGCAAGGACCAAAATCCAGTCTCCAAAGGCCAAGTAAGCTCCAGGGGCCAAGGCTCAAGAATCCAAACGGGACGTCGCCACGCGCCTCGGCCGTTTGGTTCTTGGCCCTTAGTCCTTGGAATTTGGCCTTTGGGAATTGGGGCTTGGACTCTCCGCTCTGGTTCGCTCCGCCCACCCTGCCCACATTCCCGCTTGCATCCGCCAGCATTGCGCCAAATGCTTCATCCCGCACCCCTTCTGCCTTTCGCGACAGAGTCGTGTTCAACCTCAACCCCCTGTGAGTGAACGCACTATGAAAACGCAACCTTCTGGACAAACGCGTCGGGAATTTCTCTCCGACGTCGGACGCGGCATGATCACCGCCGCCGTCGGCTACGGCATGGCCTCGGAGCTTGGGCTCGCCTCCGCGCTCGGCGGTGAGGCGCCGCCGGCCCGGCTCGAGTTCGGCGCCATCGAGCCGCTCGTGCGGCTGATGCAGGATACGCCCGCGGCGAAACTCATGCCGATCCTCGTGGACAAGCTCCGCTCGGGCACCGATCTGCGCCAACTCGTGACCGCGGGTGTGCTCGCCAATGCGCGCACCTTCGGCGGCAACGATTACATCGGCTTCCATACCGTCATGGCGCTCGGCCCGAGCTTCCACATGGCGCAGGAGATGCCGACGGACCAGCAGGCGCTGCCGGTCTTGAAGGTGCTCTACCGCAACACGAATCGCATTCAGGACAAAGGCGGGGCGGAGCATGAGGCGCTGCATCCCGTGGTCGCCACGACCACGGCGGTCCCCTCGGCGGAAGGCGCGGGCGAGTGGCTGCGTGAGGCCGTCCGCAGCAAGGACATGGCGCGCGCGGAGGCGGCCTTCGCGGCGGTCGCGCACACGCCTGAGGACGCCTTCGATGCCCTGCTCTACGAGGTGCAGGACGACACGGAAATTCATCGCACCGCCCTGCCGTATCGCTCGTGGGACCTCCTCTCGATCGTCGGCCGCGAGCACGCCAACACGCTCCTCCGCCAGTCCGTGCGCTACTGCGTGGAGGCGGAGACCCGCTGGGCGCAGAACCGTTCCCGCGACCTGCTGCCGAAGCTGCTCGAGGAGCACAAACTCCTCGGCGCCACGCCCGGCACCCGTGCCGCCGACGACAAATGGGTGAGCGACCTGAGCATGGTGATTTTCACCTCCACCCCCGAGCAGGCGGCCAACGCGGCGGCGGCGGCGCTGGCGGAAGGCATGGCCCCCGATGCCGTCGGCGAGGCGATCTCGCTCGCCGCGAATCAGCTCATCCTGCGCGATCACGGGCGGCCCCCGGACATGGAAGTCCCGGGGAAGCCGATCGGCAGCGTCCACGGTGACTCGATCGGCGTCCACGCGTGCGACTCGGCGAATGCGTGGCGGCAGATGGCCCGCGTCACGCGGCCCCGCAACACCTTCGCCTGCCTCATCCTTGGCGCCTACCAGGCCGCGCTGGATCGGACCAATCGCGGCGGCGATTTCCAGAACTGGAAGCCGCTTCCGCTCGACTACCATATGCGGAGTGCGAATGCGGCCGATCCGAAAGTCGTGCTGGGCGAGTTGGAAGAGGCGATCCGCGGCAACCTGCAAGGCCGGGCGAGCGGCCTCACGCAAGTCTACGGCAACCAGGGCCACGACCCGCGCGGCGTCTTCGATCTGCTGCGCAAATACGCGATCAGCGAAGACGGCGCGCTGCACGCCGAGAAATACTACCGCACCGTGACCGAGGAATTCGCCGGCACGCGCCCCGCCTTCCGCTGGCGGCAGCTCTGCGCCCTCGCCCGTGTCACCGCCAGCGAGTACGGCCGGCCCGCGGCCGGCGTCGCGGAGGCGATGGCGTTGCTGAAGGCGTAAGCGCCTCGGCAGTCGGCAGCCGCCCTTAGGCGTAACTACTCAGACGCGCGCCGCCGCGGGATGGGTAGCACAGGCGTCCCGCCTGTTCGGCTCGGCGTCCCGCCGAGTCGTCGACGCGGCGTGTGGCATGCGCCAAACGGTGAGGACTCGCGCTGCGTGGGCCGCCGGGCGGGACGCCCGCCGGAACAGGCGGGACGCCCGTGCTACCCATCGTGGAGCGGCGCGCGGCTTGCAATTTTACGGCTCAGCGCTAGCTAGCGTTGCGAGACGCTCCACCAGCGAAAGGCCAGGCCCAACCCGCCGAGCGCCAGGCCGACGAGTCCGCCGAGGTGGCGATACTTGAAGAGCAGGAGCAAGCCGCTGCCGATCGCGACCAGCGACGCGATCGCCCCGAACGGCACCCAGAAAAAGACGGACGAGCCCATGGAGAGCGCCATCAGCCGCTTGATCTCGTAGGCGGTGACCTCCTGGACGACCTTCGCCACTTTGTCCGGATCGGCACGGTAATCCTTGAGGTGCGGAAACACCGCGTCGAGCCGGCGATGCGCCGTTTCGGTCGCGGCGCGGCACGGGGTTTCCCCGCTCAGCGCGCCGTTCTGCTTCATGCGATTGAGCTGCGCGACCGAGAAAGGCCCCTCCTCGGCGCCGGCGC
Source organism: Chthoniobacteraceae bacterium (assembly GCA_035997375.1). Classification (GTDB taxonomy): domain Bacteria; phylum Verrucomicrobiota; class Verrucomicrobiia; order Chthoniobacterales; family Chthoniobacteraceae; genus DASYIS01. The sequence goes on along the minus strand of DASYIS010000551.1, from coordinate 14,499 downwards.
GTCGGACGAAGTAAGTGCCGGCCATGGCTCCGCTACTTCCCCGCCGCCGGCTGCAGTTGGATCGTGATCGTCACCGGCGTGCCGGCGGGCGGGACGGCTTTTTCGTTCACTTCCCAGACGCGATCGTCGTCACTCCCTTTGCGCGGGTTGTTCATGAGCGCCGCGGGATTGGTGACGAGGCTCGCGAAGATGTCCTCGATCTGCGCGAGGAACTTGTTGTCCGCGCCAAACATCGAGCCGCTGTAGAGCCAGGGGCCGCGGCTGGCGGACTTCTTGTTTGGCAGGTAATACAGCCAGTCGGCGACCTCCGTGCTCTTTTCCGCGCCGGCCTTGTCCTTCCACGCCGCCGTGATGGAGATCTGCTCGCCGGCGAGCTTCGGTGCGTGCTGGAGGTATTCCTTCGTGAGCTGTCCGGGCGGGGAATCGACGCCGACCATCGCGGGCTTGGGCGGTTTTGCCCCGAGCAGAATCATCACGGTCTCCAACTCCGTCGGAGTGATTTCGGTCACGAGCAGGCTCTCGTGCGTCGGCCCGTTTTTTCCCACGAGCAGGTACTCGAGCCCGCCTTTGTCCATGTTGATCGAGCCGGGAAAAGTGACCGTCTTCGTCTTTTGCTCGAACCGGATGGCCCCGACTTCGAACACGCCGGGGCTGACTTCCTTGACGCTCGGTTTGGGCGCGGGTTCCTGGGCGGCGAGCACGAGGGGAAAAAGCGCGAGGAGGGGGGCGGGGATTCGCATGCGGTGGTTATGGCACGGACGAGCGTCGGAGGGAAGCGCCGGCGGCCATGGAATCTTCCTGCTTGGGCAAACTCAGGCCGACGGCGGCTCGTCCCTGGACGTAAGCTCCAGACAGTATGCCGTATCGCAGCGCGCGGCCAGATGCTCGGGTGTGTAGGGCCGAAAACCGGCGCGCTCGTATAGCGCCACGGCCTCGCGCAACACCGACGCCGTCTCCAGCACCACGCGCGTGAACCCCAATTCCGCGGCGCGCGCGAGGGCGTGCTCGAGCAGGCGCCGGCCCCGGCCTTGTCCGCGCGCGGCGCGCGCCAGATACATCTTGCGAAGCTCGCACGTCGTCCCGGAAACGCGCGCCAGGCCGACGGTGCCGATCACCTTTCCGTCGGCGTCGATCAGCACGTCGAAGCAGCCGCCCGCCGCATGGTACGAGGCCTCGAGGTCGCGCAAGTCCGCATCTGTGCCGCCGGGGTCGGGCGCGAGGCCGTACTCGGCCAGCACGCCGAAGACGACCCGCTCCACCGCGGCCCGGTCGGCGTTGGTCGCCGGCCGGAGACGGCAGGCCTCGGGAGTATTCGCGGCGGACTTCAATGGCGAAGGACGAAGATGATGCCCGCCAGCAGAGCCAGGCCCATCGCGACCGAGAGCACGATCAGGGCGACATAGGCGATCCGCGCCCATTTGGTTCGGCACGCGAAATCCACGCCACAAGCCTGGCAGTGATATTCCCGCGGAGCCGAGGCTTGGTGTAAAATGGCGAGCGGCAAACCGAGAACGGCGACGCAGCCCGCCGGATAGAACGCGTTGCGCCGCGGCCGGTTTCGAAGGTCAAGAGAACTGCATTGGGGGCATTTCACGATGGAGGGATGGCAATCGAATTCGGCGGGCGCGCGCGGCGTAAAACTCCGAGTCCTGTGCGATGAACCTCCGAATGGCCCGCAGCGACCGCCGTGCCTCGGATGACCAGACGATGGTCACGCAGAGGCGAACTCTTTGCGGATGGCTGCGTGCGCATGCAATCGACCGGCGCGGAAGTCGGCCAAGCCGGCCTCGATCTTCTGTCGGACGTAGATGCGGTGCATGACGTCGTCCCAAGTGGCCGATTCGGGGAGGGCCTGCACCAGCCGGGCGGCCTGTGCTTTGACGGTCTTACCGGTGATGCGTTTTGCAGCGGAAGCCATGAATGGAATGCTGGCAGAGTGGTCGTTCTTGGCAAGCGGGTTTTGGGAAAACGCGCGACGGGCGCTCGCAGAAACCGCGTCCTTGCGCCGCGCGCGGGCGGCGCGCATCGTTGGTACGTATGCGTACTCCCCTCTCGTTCCTTGCCGCTCTCGTCTTGCTCGCCGCGCCGGCCTGGGCGCAGACGGGCCCGGAGGAGGGCCGCTTTCTTTCCAATACCCGGCAGCTCACCTTCGAAGGGAAGCGCGCCGGCGAGGGTTACTTCAGTCCCGATGGCAATCGCATCTGCTTCCAGAGCGAGCGCGAGGAGGGGAACCCCTTTTACCAGATCTACGTGCTCGATCTGCTCTCCGGCGACACCGCGCGCGTCTCGCCGGGCACGGGGAAAACGACGTGCTCGTTTTTCCAGCCGGGCACCTCGCGCATGCTCTTTGCCTCCACGCATCTCGATCCCGAGGCGGCGGCGAAACAGAAGGCCGAGCTCGAGTTTCGCGCCTCCGGCAAGACGCGGCGCTACTCGTGGGATTACGATGAGACGTACGAGATTTTCTCCGCCAATCAGGACGGCACCGACCTCAAGCGGCTGACGAACTCGCCCGGCTACGACGCCGAGGCCTCGTATTCGCCGGATGGCAAACAGATCGTCTTTTGCTCGATGCGCGGCGCTTTTCCCGCGGAGAAACGCTCGCCGGAGGATCGTGCGCGCTTTGAGAGAGACCCGGCGTATTACGGCGACATCTACCTCATGAACGCCGACGGCTCCGACGTGCGCCGGCTCACGACCGCGCCGGGCTACGATGGCGGACCGTTCTTTTCGCCCGACGGGCAGCGGATCATCTGGCGGCATTTCGCCGAGAGTGGGATGGTCGCCGATGTCTTCACGATGAAGCTCGACGGCTCGGACAAGCAGCGTGTCACGGACTTCCAGACGATGTCGTGGGCGCCGTATTTTCATCCCTCGGGCAAGTACGTCATCTTCACCTCGAACAAGCTCGGCTTCGAGAATTTCGAGCTCTTCATCGTCGACGCCGCGGGGACGAAACAGCCGGTGCGCGTGACCTACACCGATGGCTTCGACGGGCTCCCGGTCTTCTCGCCGGACGGCGCGCGCCTCTGCTGGACGACCAACCGCACCGCCGACAAGACCTCGCAGCTCTTCCTCGCGAAGTGGAATCACGAAGCCGCGCTGGCCGCGCTCGCCGCCGCGCCGCCGCGGGCGGATTACCCGGTGAAAACCGGCGAGCTGACCAAGGAAGGTGGCAGCGAGTTGGTCCTGAGTCACGGACCGCGGACGGCCGCGTCGTCGATCAGCAAGGAATCGCTCAGCCGCATCGTCCACTGGCTCGCCGCGCCGGAACGCGAAGGCCGCGCGACCGGGACGCCGGGCGCGCAGGCATCGGCGGAGTATCTCGCCGACGAGCTGAAAAAGGCGGGCGTGCAGCCGCTGGGCGAGAGCTACTTCCTGCCGTTCGAGTTTCGCGCGGGCGAGAAGGTGATCGACGGCAAGAACCTGCTCAAGCTCACGACCGCCGAGCCGGTCGGGGAGAAGGTGTTCAAAGTACACGAACAGTATCGCCCGCTCGCCTTCACCGAGAACGGCGAGGCCGACGCCGAGGTCGTCTTCGCCGGTTACGGCCTCAGCGCGCCGGAGGCGGCCGGCCAGCCGCGCTACAACAGCTACGACGGGCTCGAGGTGAAGGGGAAGATCGTCCTCTTTTTCCGCTACGTGCCGGAGGGCGTGGAACAGGCCCGCCGCGCCCACCTGAATCGCTACGCCGGCCTCCGCTACAAGGTGATGATGGCGCGCGAGCGCGGTGCCGTCGGCGTCCTCGTTGTCACCGGCCCGAACTCGCCCGGCGCCGGCGAGGTGCTCGCGATCGGCAACGACGGGAGCAACGCCGACAGCGGCCTGCCCGCCTTGAGCATCGACGGCCAGACCGCCGAGGCGCTCCTCGCGCCGAGCGGCAAATCGCTCAAGGACCTCCAGACCGGCCTCGACACCGAGAACCCGCACGCCGCCGGCGGCTTCGTGTTGCCGAAGGTGAAGGTGAAGCTGGCCGCGGCGGTCGAACACTTGCGCAAGACGGACCGCAACGTGGTCGGGATGATCAAGGGCGAGACGGACGAATATGTCGTCGTCGGCGCGCACTACGATCACCTCGGGCGCGGCGGTTCCAGCTCGCTCGCCAAGTCGGGCGAGGAGAAGCAGATCCATCCCGGCGCGGACGACAACGCGAGCGGGAGCGCGGTGGTCCTGGCGCTGGCGCGGGAATTCGGGCGCTATCCATACCTCGATCACGTTGTGATCAAAACGCCGGGCCAGCCAGACGTTGTTTCCAAGCAGACCCAGCGCGGAATCATTTTTTGCTTTTGGAGCGGCGAAGAGATGGGCCTGCTCGGCAGCGCCGCCTTTGTCGGCCAGCCGCCGGTGCCGCTTGAGAAGATCGCCGCCTACATCAACTTCGACATGGTCGGCCGGCTGCGCGAGGACAAGCTCTCCATGCAAGCCGTCGGCAGCTCGAAGCTCTGGCGCAAGGAGCTGGAGAAGCGCAACGTCGCTGCCGGCTTCAGCCTCGCGCTCCAGGACGACCCGTACCTCCCGACCGACGTGACGAGCTTCTACCCGAAGCGCATCCCCGTGCTGAACTTCTTCACCGGCGCCCACGAGGATTACCACCGCCCCTCCGACACGCCCGACAAGGTCAACTACGAAGGCATGGAGCGGATCGCGAAATTCGCCGAGGCGATCATCAGCGACGTCGCCTACGGCGCCGAGCGCCCCGACTACGCCCGCGTCGAGAAGATCGAAAAAGAAGGCGGCAGCCGCGACACCCTGCGCGCCTACCTCGGCTCCATCCCCGACTACACGCAGGAGGTCAAAGGCGTCAAACTCCAGGGCGTCCGCGGCGGCAGCCCCGCGGAAAAAGGCGGCCTGCAAGGCGGCGACGTCATCGTCGAATTCGCCGGCCAGAAGATCGCGAACATCTACGACTACACCTACGCCCTCGACGCCGTGAAAATCGGCACCCCGGTGAAGATCACCGTGGAGCGCGGCGGCAAGCGCGTGGAGGTGACGGTCACGCCGGAGGCGCGGAAGTAGGGGCCGACTCCGCCCCTCCGCTAAACCGAGAGCGCGGAGAAGAGGTGCCGCAACTCCTCATCCACGTCGGCGGCGCTGCCAACGGTGTCGGCGATCTCCTCGCGGAGCAGGGTGCGGTAGCGGTCGCGCAGCCGGTGGATCGCGACCTTCAGCGCGCCCTCGGTGGTGCCGAGCCGGTGCGCGATTTCCTCATAGGCCGCGGCCTGTCCGCCGGTGAGGGAAAACTTCAGCGCATCGAAGGTCGCGCGCTTGCCGGCGGCGGCCATTTCCGCCTCGAGCCGTGCGAGCACCTGATCGAGCAGCGTCAGCGCCCAGCGCCGGTCGAAGAGCTGCTCGGCGGTGCTCTGCTCCGCGGCTTCGTGGGCGTAGCGGCCCTCCGCTTCCGCATCGTCGATCGAGATGAGCGCGAGGCCGCCGCCGCGTTTTTGCGCCCGCGCGCGATCCCACTCGTTTGCGAGGAAGTGCTTCATCGACGCGAGCAGGAAGGAGCGGAATTTCCCTTTCGAGCGATCGACCGCGGCGAGGTCTTTCTTTTCCAGCAGCCGCGCGAAGAAGCCCTGGGTGAGGTCCTGCGCATCGTGCGCGCCGTGTCCCTGCCGCCGCACGAAGGCGTAGAGTGGATACCAGTACGTGCGGCAGAGTTTGGCCAGCGCATCGTCCCCCGCCGGCGAGCCGTCGCGGGCGCCGAGGACGACGCTCCAGCGCGTGGTGGCAAAGACGTGGCCCTCGCGAGGCGTGGAGTCGTCGAGGGGCATGGGGAGATGATGAGACAAGGAGACAAGGAGACAAGGAGACAAGGAGACAAGGAGACAAGGAGACGGCGGACGAGCGGCTACGGCAGGCGTGAAAAACGCCGGCGACACCGTAACTAGGCGGGCTCGACGACGTGAGTTTCCCGCGCCCTCGCTTTGCGCAAGGTGGCGAGGAGCCACCAGTGCGGCGCGATCCAGAGGCAGAGCCCGAGGAGGGCGAGCCCGATTTCCTCGAGGCTGGGGCTGTCCGTGAAGGCGAGGCCGGCCACCGCCACGGCTGGGAGGAGAGCGAAGACGATCTCAGTCACGATGCAGATCCTGGCGGCGGTGCGGGAGCCGGCGCGGACGAAGCCTTGCATCGTCAGCATGAAGGCGGAGGGAAGCAACACGGCGATCCCGGCTCCGATCAGGATGGCGCCGACAAATTGGCTCAACCCCTTCCATTCCCCGCCCCCGCCCGGGTGGGTGATACACCACGCGCCGAGACCGAACAGCGCGAGCGCGGCGAGCGAGGTCAGCAAACCCAACAGCAGCAAGCCGTTCGCCGCGCGGCGAAAGGCCTGGAGGTTGGCGGCCGTTGACGGCGCAGGATCGAGAGGCGAGTCGCTCATCGCTTCGGGGTTCGCGGTGGAGACCAGAGTGGGCCATTACTCCCGCCAGTAAATGCGAAAGCCCTCGGGGATTTCCTCGAGCTTAGGGCCCGACATGTTGAACGTGTACGGGTCGCGCTCGTGCCCGGGAGCGGAGGTGAGCTTTTCCTCGACGTAGTATTTTCCGTCGGCTTTCCACATCGCGATCGTCTCATGGCAAGCGCCGCCCCAACTGAAGATCTGCGTCGCCATTTCGCCGTTTTGGATGACAGGCAGGACCGTTGCATCGACGATGCCGCCGAGTTCGGTCTGCAAGCGCTGCGCCAGCTCGAGGCACTCCTCGTAGAACGGCTCGATGGTGACGAGGAGCCGGCCGGCGTCGTCCTGCCCAACCTTGGAGTGGCGCCGCTGCAGCGCGAGATATTCGTGGTGATAGGAGAGCAGAATCCGGCCGATTTCGTCGGATTGCAGCCTGGAGAGTTTCAGCTTTTGCACGGCCTCGTTGGTCAGCTCCGGACCGCCGTAGCCGATCATGAAGGCTTGTTTGAGCGGCACCGCGGCCGGGAGCGCCGGAGCCGATTCACGCGCGTCGCCCACCTCGGCTTTCTGTACTGTCTCCAGGGGCCCGGGGTCTCCGGCCTCGTGAGGAACGGCGGACATCGATCCGACCAGCACGCCGATGATTAGCAGCAGCCCCGCGCTGAGCAGGCCCGCCTTGCCGGCGGCGCTTTTGCGACCCGCGAATCCGCAGCCCAGCGCGACCACCTCCGCCAGAAAACCGAGCACGACACAGAGGGTGAAAAAGTCGGGGAGGCGTTTGGCCGGGGCCAGGGCCTGCGCCACCAGCGCGAGGAGAATGGGCACGACCACGCCTCCGATCGCGAGCCATAGACTGGCGCGCCCGATCCCGCTCGACGGCGGCTCGCCGGCCGTCGGGGCGTCGCTCTTCCCGCGCCGCACCGCCCACCGCAGCGACAGAAACAACAGGCCCAACGGAATGCCGAGGACGCCCACGCCGAGGGTTGCCAGGTGAGCCGCTTCGTTCTTCTCGGGGACCAGGAAGGTGACCGCCAGCATGACGATCATCCACACTCCGGTGAGGATGATCATCGGCCCGCCGACCTGGCGCGCATAGCCGGGTTGGGGCGTCATGAAGAAACCGAGAAATTGGTTAACGTGGTGCTCGGGCACCGGTGAGGCAGCGGGCGGCTCCGGTGTCGCTCCAGAATGTGTGCTCGGCGCCGCGGCGGACGGTCGCACGATCTTCCGCCACGCGCTCCGGGCGACGAAGAAACAGACGAGCAGGGCGGCGAGCGTATCGAGGACGGCGAAATGCCACACCGCCACTCCGGCCTGCCCGACCCCGCCGCGCGTGGGGGAATGGTCGAGGTTGAAGACGACCGTCGCGGCGAGCAGGTTCGTCACGTAAAATGCGACGGCTCCCACGAGCACGAGTGGGTAGAACAAGGCGGAGGCCGCGGCTACCGGCAGGCCGTAGAGTCTCCCGTCGGAGCGCTTGATCTGCACGATGGCGTGCGAGCCGAGCACGATCGATCCGATGACCGAGCTGACGGCGAAGAGCGCCCAGATTGCGACGTGAAAGCCGAGGATGTGAATGGGTTGGCGCAGCCCATCGGGACCTCTTTGCCAGTCGGCAATCGCCAGCACGATGAAGGTCATCGCCATGAGTCCCAAGACCGCCCAAATCAAGCTGACGAGCGCGCGCGTGCTGAGTTGCGGCTCGCCGGAGCCGACCGCCGGCGTTGGCGCGGGGTGCGCGGGCCGGACCCCCGGCCCGCTCGTTACGCGCTGCACATCCTCCCGCACTTCGCTCGCGTGTTGGTACCGCCGCGCCGGCTCGCGCTCCAGCGCGTGGAGGACGATCTCGTCGAGCCGCACGTCGACCTGCGCCTTTTGCGACGGAAGCTCGTAGCGGCCCACGGGGACTTCGCCGGTCAACATTTCGTAGATGACCACGCCGAGGGAGTAGAGGTCGGCGCGGTGATCGACCGTCTCCGGCTTGTCCATCTGTTCCGGCGCCATGTAGCGGACGGTGCCCAGCGACGTGCCGGAGAGCGTGAGCGACATGTCGAGCGCTTCGCGGCGCAGCAGTTTCGCGAGGCCGAAGTCCGCGATTTTCACGCGCCCCTTTTTATCGATGAGGATGTTCTCGGGCTTGATGTCGCGATGGACGATCCCCTCCTCGTGCGCATACTCCAGCGCGTCGCAAATCTTCGGCACGATGGCGAGCGCCTCGGCCGGCGTGAGCTTGCCCGTCTCGAAGAGCTCGCGGAGATTCGCGCCGTCGACGAACTCCATCACGATGTAATAAAGCCCGCCGGATTCGCCGAAGTCGTGGACATTGACGATGTTGGGGTGGTTCAGCTTGGCCAGCGAGCGCGCCTCGCGGGTGAAGCGCGCCACGAAATCGCGCGACAGCGCGTCGACCGGCGGCAGGATCTTGATCGCGACCATGCGATCGAGCTGCCGCTGGCACGCCTGGTAAACCACGCCCATGCCACCGCGCCCGAGCATGCGCAGGATTTCAAATTGCGGCAGCTTCTTCCCGACCTCCACCGGGTCGCCGATATCGATGATGTCGTACGGAGTGCCCTCGATGCCGGAGACCGGCGCCGGCTCGGCTGCGGCTTTCAGGAGACAGGCGGGGCAGAGCCCATCGGGCGCATCGGCCGCGAGGGGCTGCTGGCATTGGGGGCAAGAGCGGGGCGTTTCCATGAATTAGTGGGTTTCGCTGGTTACAGAAGCGCGCCGCGCATTTTGTTACATGTCATTGTCGCCTTGCGCCGAACAGGCTCGCCAAGCCGAGCAGAAGCGCGCAGGCGCCGAAGAAGAGCGTCCACTTCGCGCCGGGCTGGACGGTCATGTGAGCTTGCACGCTCCCGCCTTTGGCGAGGGCGACGGCCTCCGGGCTGCCCGCCGGAAGGGTCGCGGCGCGGGCTTGCACATCCTCCCACAGCGCGGTGAGCGGCCGGACGAAGCCGGGATGCTCCTCGATGAACATACGGGTCCCGACGTGCTGGTAGTCTTGCGCTGATCCCGCGGCGATCGTTTGCAAATCGTGCCACGAGATGCCCGCGCCGGCCTGGCGGGTGCTCTCGAAAGTCGCGATGAAGTGCGCCGACATGCCGATGGCGATGCCACCCGCGACGAAAAGCGCGATTGCGCCGGCCATGTTCTTCCCGGAGGCGAGGCCGCACGCCGTCACGATCAGCGCGAGGGCGCACGCACCGGCGATCCATTGCCCATGCGGAAAGATAATGGCGGCCTCGGAGGACGTGCGTGGCGCGAGGCTCAGCGTCTCGCCACTCGCGGTGGTCAACGCGTAACAATAGGCTTGGGTGCCCGACCACCCGAGCACCGCCGACGGCACGAGCACCGACGCGAGGCAGAGCGCCAGCACGAGCAGCGCGCACCACGTCTGCCAAGGTGCGCGGAGTTTTGCAGCGAAGCCTTCGGCCGCCCGCGTTTTCTCCGCTGGGCGCTGACTCTCAGGTTGCACCAGCCTGGCCGGCGTGACCGCCGCGGTGCTCGTCACCCGCTGCACGTCCTCCCGCACCTCGCTCGCGTGCTGGTAGCGCCGCGCGGGCTCGCGCTCCAGCGCGTGGAGCACGATCTCGTCGAGCCGCACGTCGACCTGCGCCTTTTGCGACGGCAGCTCGAAGCGGCCGACGGGCACGTCGCCGGTGAGCATCTCGTAAATGACCACGCCGAGCGAATACAGGTCCGCGCGGTGATCGACCGTCTCGGGTATGTCCATCTGCTCCGGCGCCATGTAGCGGACGGTGCCGAGCGACGTGCCGGAGAGGGTGAGCGACATGTCGAGCGCTTCGCGGCGCAGCAGTTTCGCGAGGCCGAAGTCCGCGATTTTCACGCGCCCCTTTTTGTCGATGAGGATGTTCTCCGGCTTGATGTCGCGATGGACGATGCCCTCCTCGTGCGCGTATTCCAGCGCGTCGCAGATTTTCGGGACGATGGCGAGCGCCTCGGCGGGCGTGAGCTTTCGCGTCTCGAAGAGCTCACGGAGATTCGTCCCGTCGACGAATTCCATGATGATGTAATGGAGCCCGCCGGCTTCGCCAAACTCGAAGACGCTGACGATGTTCGGATGGTTGAGCTTCGCCAGGGCGCGGGCCTCGCGGCGAAAACGCTCGACGAAATCCGGCGAGAGCGCATCGGACGGCGGCAAGATTTTCAGCGCGACCAGGCGGTCGAGCTGCAGCTGGCGCGCCTGGTAGACGACGCCCATCCCACCGCGGCCGAGCATTTCCAGGATCTCGAATTGCGGCAACCGGCGCGCCACGTCGGCCCGGTCGCCGATATCGGGGAAATCGACGTCGGTGGCCTCCGGCGGCGGCGCGCCGAGGCCGGCGGCGGAGCGGATGAGGCAGCGCGGGCAAAGGCCGGCCGGGGCGTCGGACGGCAGCGGGGCACGGCATTGGGGGCAGGTGTTTTCGGTGCTCATGGCGGAGTTGGGTTCACCGGAGGAAGAAAGAGTTTGGCGCCGCCGTTACACGGAAAGTGCGGCGAAGAGATATTGCAGCTCGCCCTCGATCTCCGCGGGGCTTTCCACCGTCTCCGCGACCGCGGCGCGCAGCAGCTCGCGATACCGCTCGCGCAGCCGGTGCACCGCCACCCGCGCCGCGCCCTCGCTCATCCGCAGCCCCGCGGCGAGCGCGCGATAGTCGGGCGCGCCGCCGAGGAGCGCCGCCTTCAGCGCGTCGAATTGCGCCGCTTTCCCCGCCGCCTGCATCTCGCCCTGCAAACGGGCGAGCACCCCGTCGAGCAGCGTCATCGCCCAGCGCCGGTCGAAGAGCTGCGCGGCATCGGTGACCGCCGCGGGCTCGTGGAGGTAGCGGCCTTCCGCGTCGGTTTCGTCGAGCGAGACGACGAGTGCCCCGCCACCACGCTTTTGCGTGCGCTCCTTGTTCCATTCGTTCGCGAGGAAATGCCGCATCGATGCGAGGAGCCACGAACGAAAGCGTCCGCGCTCGCGGGCCACCTCGCCGAGCCATTCCTTCTCGATGAGCCGCGCAAAGAATTCCTGCGTCAAATCCTGCGCCGCGTGCGCGTCTTGCCCCTGCCGCCGCACGAACGCATACAGCGGATACCAATACAGCCGGCACAACTCCCCGAGCGCCTTGCCGGCCTGCGTGTCATTCGCGCCGGCGGCGAGCACGATGCTCCAGCGCGTGGTCGCAAAACCTCCAGCAACACGGGGGGCGTCGCTGTTCATTTCGGCGCGGCTTTCTTCGCATCGAATTCCTTCCAGAACTCGGCGGCGGTTTGGGCGGGACGGACGCCGGTGTCGTTGAAACGTTCCGAGATAAAGCTCAGCCGGGTGAGGCGTTTGAGCGTTTCGATGTTCTTCGCTCCGCGCGGAAACGTCACCAATTCGAGCGTCGGAATGTCGGCCAGCGGCGCCAGGTCGCCGATCGGAGTCGAGTCCAGCCGGACCGCACGCAGCGGCAGGCCGCGCAGCGCGGAAATGTCGGTCACCCTGCTGTTCACCACGGTCAGATCGGTGATCGGTGCGCCGGCGAGGGCGGTGAGATCGCTCACCGGCGTGCCGTGCAGCCAAAGGTAGGTGAGCGGCGCGCCGCGCAGCGGAGCGAGGTCCCGGAGCGCCGGGCCCTGCGCGGAAAAAGAGGTCACCGCGACGCCGCGCAACTCGGAAATATCGGAGCAATTCAGACCCCGGATCGACACGCTGAGGTCGCCCTCCGCGTCAAACGCCCAGCGCGGCACCTTCTCCGGCGCGTTGCCTTCGGCGATCAGCCGCTGGCGGAATTTCGCGAGCTGCTTCTCCATCGGCACCTGCCGCGCGAGGCGGTCGCCGTTCTTTTTCCAAAAGTCCGCGGCCAGGGTGAGGGTGCCGTCGTTGCAGACCTTCTGGAAAATGGTGAGCAGCGCGCCGAGCGGATACTTTTTCACCGTGCCGGCCACCTGCTGCTCGAGCAGCTCGAGCACTTTGCGCAGCGAGATGCCGCGCACGAATTTCATCGTGTAGAACGGCTGGTCCTGCTCATCCACCCCGAGCTCATAGACCGGGACGATGTTCGGATGCTCGAGCTGGCCGGTGATCTGCGCTTCCTCGACGAAGCGCCTCGCGTCGTTCACGTCGCCGCTTTGCAGCATCACCTTCATCGCCACGCCGCGACGGATCGTCTGGTCGCGCGCGTCGAGGATCGCCCCCATGCCGCCCTGCGCGACGATTTGGCCGATGGCGTAGCGGCGCTGCGTGCGGAGATCCTCCGGCAGCAGCGCGTGCACCGCCGCCGCGGCGGGTGGGAGCGAGACGTCGGGCGTCGCGCTCTCGCGCAGCCGGCGCAGCGTCACCGTGGCGTCGCCGACGCGGAGCGATTGCGTGGGAAAGACGCGCGTGACCTCATTGGGCGGCACGCGCCGGCCGTTGATGAACGTCCCGTTCGCGCTCGCGAGATCCTCGATGTGCCACTCGTCGTAGTTGACATGCAGCTTCGCGTGATGCCGCGAGGCGAGCGGCGTCTCCATCGGGAAATCGACGTCGCCGCCGCGCCCGAAAACATACTCCCCCGGCGTCACCACGCGCCGCGCCAGTTCGACGCCCTCGCGGCTGACGATGACTTCGGTCCGGGGGACTTGCATGGGCTTTTATGAGCCGAAACGGTGATTTATCGAATGTTATTCGTGGTCGCACATCCTCCCTAATGCCCCTCCAGCCAGTCGATCAGATGGTGATGCCCGAGCGCCAGGTAGAGGGCGAGCGCATCGAGGGCGAGGGCGACCGCGGAGCCGAGGGCGCGTCCCCACGACCAAGGCCCGCGGCGCAACAGATCGCGCGCGACTACATACAGCGAACCGCCGGCGAACACGATCGCGGGCCAGACGAGCGGCGGAATGAATGGAATTCCGCACAGGCCGACGGCAATCGCGCCCAGGAGGATGGCGAGCACGAGGGCGAGCGTGTGGGAGGGAGGCGGAGGATTCATGGCCTGGGGTTGCGTGCGGGATTACTCCTCCGTCCAATAGAGCCGGTAGTCGCCGTAGAAGACGTCGAGCGTCGGGCCGGAGCTGGTGGAGCTCATGGCGTTGCGCACCATGCCGGGGGCGTCGACCCAGTCAGACTGCTTGTGCTCCCGGTGGTATTTCCCGTCTTGCTTCCAGAGCTCGATGGTGTGGCGGCACTCGCCGGCGCTGCGAAAAATCTCGCCGGGGAGTGCGCCGGGACGGATGGCGGGGAGGATGTCCTGCGGGACGATGCCGCCCAGCTCCGCGACCATTTTCGCCGCGAGCTCGAGGCACTCGGGAGAAAAGGGCTCGATGTCGACGATCACATGCCCCTGGTCGTTTTTCTTGATCTTCGTGTGGCGCCGCTCCAGCGCGAAGGCTTCGACGGCATATTTCTGCATCACCTTGTTTGCTTCCTCGACCTGCCGCGGAGGGAGCTTCAGTTTGCGCACGGTTTCCGCGGTGAGTTGCGGGCCATTGGGTCCGGTCTCGATCGGGCGCGGCGCATACCAGGTGACGGAGGTGCCGCGCGGCAGGTCGGTGAGATCGGTGATGAACTTCTCCAGCGCGCTGACGATCTCCTCGGGCGATGCCTTGTCGATCCGGTACTTGAGCTGCCGCATGGGCTCGATCACCGACGCCAGCGAAGTCGTGTAGCCCATGTCGCCGGTGTTGAATTCCTTCACCATCTCCGCCGCCCGGCTGCGGCCCTCCGGTTTCGTCGCCGCGGCGACAAGCGCGGCGTGCGCCTCGGAGACCGAGGGGTAGGCGCGCAAGTCGACGGCGAGCTGTTTGCCGAGCGCAAAGAGGGCGAGCTTCCTCGTGACGAATTCGCGGTCGGTCACGTTGTTGCCGAGACCGGGACCGTCTCCGAGCTCGCCGGCGCGCGCGGGATTGAACCGCGCGCGGATGAGGATGGCGGCGCTGGGCCAGCCTTTCAGCAGTTCCACCTCGCTCCAGCCGGGCACGAATTCGCTGAGGCTGGTGAGCCGGTAGCCGACGATCGCGAGCAGCGTGACCGTCTCGCCGGGCCGCGGGTGCCAGCCGTCCTTGGGCGCATAATCCCACGTGGAGGTGACCGAGCCGAGGTCCTGGAAAATGTTCGGCCGCCACGCGCCGGCGTTCTCGCCCGT
>DASYIS010000550.1:0-3796 GCA_035997375.1 Chthoniobacteraceae bacterium | reverse complement strand
GCGGGTTCCGGGGGTTCCGCTCGTCCCTCGCTCCACCCCCGGCTAATTTCTTCTGGCCCTCCGGGCCGACTGCACTCGCTCGCTGGATTAGCCGGCACTCGCGGAGCTCCTTACTTAACTGCCGCGTCCTTAAAGAACTCCGCCACCGGCTTGTAGCCCAGGCCGGGGCCGTTCTTGATGGATTTCAGCGTCGGGTGTCCGCGCAGGAACTGCAGGTCGGTGCCGGGGGAATCCAGGCCGAGCTTTTCCAGCTTCGGGATTTTCGCCAGGAGGGTGAGATCGCACTTGCCCAGGCGCTCGGCGTGCAGCTCGCGGATTTCCACGTTCTCCAGCGGCGCGAGATCGGTGATGGGCGTATCGGTCAAGCTGAGCAGCTCGAGCGAGCGGCCGGCGAGGAAGCCGAGGTCGCGGACCTTGGTGCCGTTGAGATCGACAAGGCGCAGCGGGCGATCGCGGAGGAACGAAAAGTCCTCCACCGGCAAATTGCTGAACGCGACCTCCTCCAGCGGTGAGCCGGCCGCCGGGGAAAGGTCGCGCACTTTGGTGTTCATCAGGCGCAGGATGCGCAGCGGCATGCCCTGGAGGGCGGCGATCTCCGCCACCTGGGTATTGCCGACGTCGAGCGCCTCCAGCGGCAGGCCGCGCAGAGGCGAGAGGTCCGTGACCTTGGTGCCCCAGGCGTACAGCTCCTTGAGCGGGAGACCGGTGAGCGGGGAGAGATCCTTGATCGGCGTCTGTGTGATGTTGAGGCTGCGCAGCGGAAGACCGCGGAGTGATTCGAGATCCTGCACCCCGGTGCTGCGGAGCCGCAATTCCACGACCGGCAAACCGGCGAAGGAGGGGATGGCGCCGGCGGCCTCGGCGAGATCGATGACCAGCCCGCCCTCGGGCGTGGCGCGTACGGGATCCTGGTTGCGGAGCCGCAGCTTGCTCAAGGCGATGAGGGCGCGGGCGTTCCCCTGCTGAAACCAGATCGCGGGAGCCTCCTGCCAGAACTTCTCCGCCGGGAGAGGCTGGTTGTAGTAGGGCGTCATCCCGATGCGCTTCAGCGCGGGCAGCTTGCGCAGCACTTCGTGGTGGAGGAAATCGCGCGGGAGGTTGATTTCCTGGAGGGTGGCGCAGCCCGCCAGCGGCGCGAGATCGGTCGCGTTGTTGCGGTCCAGCGTCAGCATTTTCAATGGGTGGCCGCTCAGGGGCGAAACATCGGTGACCAGCGTCGAGCCGGCGATCAGGGTGTCGAGGCGCTTTCCGGCGAGCGGCGTCAGGTCGGAGATCGGATTGCCGTAGATGTTGAGGGAACGCAGCGGCCAGGAGCCGAGCGGAGGAAGTTCCTTGAGGCCGCAATTGGAGACTTCCAGATATTCCAGCGCCATGCCGGCGACCGGGGAAAAGTCGCGCACGCCGGTCGAGCCGACGTTCAGCTCGCGGAGGCGGAGCCCGCGCAGCGGCGCGAGATCCGTGAGCTTCGGGCTGCTGCTCGCGTCGAGGAATTCGAGCTTCGTCATCCCGGACACGAGGCTGAGGTCGCCGTCTTTCAACTCGGGGAGATAGAGGCGGCGCAGCGTCTTCAGCGAGCGCAAGGGCCGCAGGTCGACCAGCCCGGCGGCGCGCGCGTTGAGTTGCTCGAGTGGCGCGTCCTCGATCGGCGACAAGTCGGTGACCGACGTGTCGCGCAGGCCGAGATTGGTCAGCGGCGAGCCGCGGAGGGGCGAGAGGTCATGGAAGGCCGGATCGTTCAGGATGAGGAAGCTCACCGGCAGCCCGCGCAACACCTCGAGGTCGGGCACGCGCAGGCCGCTGAGGTCCACGTGCAGCGCGCCATCGCGCTCGAGGAAGAGGCGGGCACTGTTCCAGTTCGGCTGGGAGAGGAAGGCGCGCAAACGGACGCGCGCGGTCGCGAGCAGCGTCTCCCGGCCCTGGCCGACCCGCTTGGCGAGCGGGTTCGCCTCCAGGTCCCGGCCCTCGGCAATCAAGCTGCCGACGAGTTGACTCACCAGGCGGTCCGGCAACTCGTCGGCGCCGTGATTCTCCGCCAACAGGCGCTCGGTGAGCGCGAGATTCGCCCGGGCGCTCACGTCGTCCGGGCGGAGGGCCAGCACCTTGCGGAAAGCCTGCGTCGCGGCCGTGAGCTGCAGCGCCGCTTCCAGGTAATGCCCGTGCTGGAGATGGGCCGCGGGGTTCTCGGGATCGAGCTCCACGGCGTAGGCGAGCCTGGTTAGCGCCTCCTCGAGGTGTTCGCTTTCCATCAGCGTCTTCGCCTCCACCATGAAGGCCGGCGCGGAGGCGCGCAGCCTCACGATGGTGCTCTCCGCGCGGTTGCGCTCGCGCACGACTCGCACGGTGAAAAGCGCCGCCACCAGCGTAAGGACGAGCACGCCTACCGCGACGCTGATCGAGACCGCCCGATGCCGCCGCACGAAAAAGCGGAGCTGCTTCCACGCGCCTGCTTTTTCCGCGCGCGTGACAAAGCCGCTCTGGTAGGCGGTGACGTCGCCCTGTAACTCCTTCACGCTGCGGTAGCGCTGCTCGGGCGCCGGCGCGAGCGCCTTGCGACAGACGGCGACCAGCGACTCCGGCGGCTTCACGAGACGACGCGGCCCGGGGGCGGGCGCGGAATCCGCGACGTCGTCTTGCCCGCGCGGCGTCCACTCGATTTCGCCCCGCTCCACGCGCTCCACCACCTCGGCCGGCGTGCGGCCGCTGACGGTGCGGCGCAGGTGCAGCATCTCGAAGAGGATGGCGCCCAGGCTGTAGATGTCGCTGCGCGCATCGAGCGTCTCCACCGCGCCGCGCGCCTGCTCGGGGGACATGTAGTGCGGCGTCCCGACGACCGTGCCCGCCATCGTGCCGCCGGAGTCCTCGCCGACGCCGCGCACGCTGATGACCACGCTCCGCGCACTGCTCTCGCTGCTCTCGCCTTCGGCTTGGCCGATCACTTTCGCGAGGCCCCAATCCATGACGAGCACGCTGCCGAAGTCGCCGAGCATGATGTTCTCGGGTTTCAGGTCGCGATGCAGGACGCCCTTGGAATGCGCGAAGGCGACCGCGTCGCAGGTCTTTTGAAAGACGGTGAGCAATTGCGCGAGCGGGTAATCGCGGACCGCCTCCGGCCGGCCGGCGGCGAGCTCGCCGAGCACGTGCTTGAGCGTCACCCCATGCACCATCTTCATGGTGTAAAAGAGCTGGCCCTGTTCATCCACCCCGAGCTCGTAAATCGGGACGATGTTCGGATGATCGAGGTGGCCGGTGATCTGCGCCTCGTCGATGAACCGGAGCACGTCCTTCTCCCGTTCGCCGCCGAGCATCACCTTCATCGCCACCGTGCGCTGGACCGCCTCCTGCCGCGCCTCGAGGATGGCGCCCATGCCGCCGCGCGCGACGTGCTTGCCGATGGTATAGCGGCGCTCGGAAAGCAACTCCGGCGGCAGCAGGCGGCGGATGGTGGCCTGCACCGGCGCGATGCTCTCCTCGGGCGCCGGCGCGGCGCGGTGGCGGTGCACCTCCAGCGTCACCTCGCCCAGCCGCACGGCTTGCGTGGGATAGAGGCGCGTCTCCTCCGCGATCCTCTGCTCCGCGATGAAGGTGCCGTGCGTGCTCCCGAGATCCTCGAGCAGCGTGTGATCGAAGTTGAGCGTCAGCCGCGCATGGCGGGGGCTCATCGTCGGCCAGAGCGCGACGAGGTCCGCCTGCGGGCTGCTGCCGAGGACGTACTCGCCCGGCGGCAGCGTGCGGCGGACGAACTCACGGTCGCCGTGCCGTAACAGGACTTCGATCTCGGGAGCGTGCATCGCGCGGG
>DASYIS010000549.1:0-3293 GCA_035997375.1 Chthoniobacteraceae bacterium | reverse complement strand
GCTTCGAGCAGGAGCTTCTCCTTGAACGGGTCGCCGACCTGCACGGCGGGCCGGTCCTGCTTGCTCTCCTCGGTCAGTTCGCGCGAGGCGAAGGCCGCGCCCGCGAGCCCGTCGCGCCCCGTCTCCGCGCCGACGTAGAAGACCGGATTGCCGATCCCCTTCGCCGCGCCGCGCGCGATCTGCTCATGCCGCAGCACGCCGAGATTGAAGACGTTGACCAGCGGATTCCCGTTGTAGCTCTCGTCGAAATAGACCTCGCCGCCGATGGTCGGAATACCGATGCAGTTCCCGTAATGCGCGATGCCCGCGACCACGCCCGCGAGCAGCCGGCGGTTGGTTTTCGCCTGCTCGTCGTCGCCGTGAATCGGGCCGAAGCGCAATGAATTCAGCGAGAACACGGGCCGCGCGCCCATGGTGAAAATGTCGCGGATGATCCCGCCCACGCCGGTCGCCGCGCCCTGGAACGGCTCGATCGCGCTCGGGTGATTGTGGCTCTCCATCTTGAACGCGACCGCCCAGCCGTCGCCGATATCGATCACGCCCGCGTTCTCCTCGCCGGCCTTCACCAGCACGCCCGGCCCGGTGGTGGGGAACTTCCGCAGCTCCTTGCGCGAGTTCTTGTACGAGCAATGCTCGCTCCACATGACGGAAAAGATCCCGAGCTCAGTGAAATTCGGCTCGCGTCCGAGGATCGTGAGAATGCGCTGATACTCCTCCGGCGTGATGCCATGTTTGGCAACCAGAGCGGGCGTGACGGTGGGATCGGTCATCGTCGCGGGAGCGTCGCACACGGGGCGTGCGGGTGGCAAGTGCGGCGAGCGGATTGGGGGGAGCCCTTTGAATGACGAATGACGAATGACGAAGGCGCCGATTTCGTCATTCGTCATTCGTTTGGTCACCCCGCCCGCGCCAGCAGCGCCTTCCGGATCTCCCGGATCAGCCCCGGTCCTTCGTAGATAAACCCCGTGTAGAGCTGGATGAGCGACGCGCCGGCGTCGAGTTTCTCCAGCGCGGCATCGACGCAGTCGATCCCGCCGACGGCGATGATCGGGAGCTTCGAGTTCTGCGCCAGGAAGCGCACGACCTCCGTCGCACGCCGGCGCAAAGGCGCTCCGCTCAGGCCGCCCTGCTGGCGCCGCGCCTCGGGGATCGCATCGTGGTCGACGGTGGTATTCGTCGCGACGATGCCCGCGAGCTTGTGGTGCGTGGCGAGGGTGATGGCGTCTTCGAGCGCCTCGTTCGAGAGGTCCGGCGCCAGCTTCACCAGCAGCGGTTTGCGCCCCGTGTTGCGGCGCTGGATCGACTCCATCAGGTGGTCGAGCGCCGGCCGGTCCTGGAGCGTGCGCAAGCCCGGCGTGTTCGGCGACGAGACGTTGAGCACGAAGTAATCGCCGAAGGGGAGGAGCCGCTCGAGCGAGAGGACGTAGTCCGCCGTGGCCGCCTCGAGCTCCACCTGGCGTGATTTGCCGATGTTGATCCCGACCGGGATGCGCGGCCAGCGCCCGCCATCGCTCTGCCGGCGGAGGCGGCTCGCGACGGCGTCGGCGCCCTCGTTGTTGAACCCGAGCCGGTTGATGAGTGCGCGCTGTTCCGGGATCCGAAAGATGCGCGGCTTGGGATTGCCCGGCTGTGCGCGCGCGGTGATCGTCCCGACTTCCGCGAAGCCGAAGCCGAGCCCTTCCCACGCGCGGAGGGCGACGGCATTCTTGTCGAAGCCGGCGGCGAGACCGACGGGATTTGGGAAGCGAATGCCGAAGACCGTCCGCTCCAGGCGCGCGTCCGGCGCGGGTGCGAAGCGCTGGATGAGGGAGCCGAAGCGCTCCAGCGTGCCCATCGCGAGATCATGCACGTGCTCCGCGTCCATGCGGAAGAGAAGAGGAAGTAACAGCGAACGGTAGAGACTCATGCAGCGGGTGGGATGCGATGACGGGCGGCGCGCCTTTGCAAGCGTGTTCGCAAAAAAACGCGGCGGCCGGGCGGGCTGGGCGGCGAGCTACTCCGGTCCGGGTTTGAATTCGTGCAGGGTCATCGTCACCCGCGTGCCGCTCGGCAGCGAGATCACCGACTTGACGTTCCCCACCTTGGGCGCTTCCCAGTATTCCTGCACCATCCCGTTGGGGCTCCGGGAGCGAATGTGGCAGCAGTCGGTGAAGACGAGGCCGCCGATCTCGAGCGTCTCCGCCCCGAGGACTTCATCCTGTGTCTTGTCCGACCCATCCGTGCGCTCCCAATGGTGGCCGGTCGTCATGGGGAAGGGGATCTCATTTTGCTCGCTGCCGGGAGGATCCTCTTCCTTCAAGGAATGGAATCCCGCGAGATCCTTGCGCACGAGCTTCGTGTACTCGGATTTGGCCGTGGGCGGAAATTCGATCGAGATGCGGGTCAGGAACCAAGTATGGCCGTCCCGCTCGACCGTCTTCTCGATCTCGCGATGCGCGGTCCCGCGCCATTGCTGGCCCGCGGCGCTTTCCTTCACCGCGTCCATGTACCATTCATGCCCCACGGCGAGCGGGAAATAGTCCGCCTGGTTCGCCGGCATCGGGGCCGCGCGGTTGCAACTCGCGGCGGTGAGCGCGAGGGCGGCGGTGAGCAGGGCGAAGGAACGCATGGGCGATCAAGAGCAGAACGTGAGCAGCGGGTCGTGTAAAGGCGCGAAGATCCCGGTTGGCGCGGAGCCGCAGAGTTCGTAGTTCCGCCTTCCGGCGGTCTGGGCGCGCGTCCTGTTTCAGGATCGTGAATGCCTCCCTCGGATGATCGTCCCTGACCGCCTGAAGGCGGAACGACGAACGCTTTGTGAAGCGCGCCGCCTATTTTCGCGTCGCGCTCTGGTCGCCGTTCAGCCAGTCGTCGCCGGCCGGGAGCTGAAACTTGCCCGCCTTCACGATCTCGGAAGGCCCTTTCCAATGCAGCGCCGCGGCGAGCGGGCCGTCGTTGGCGGCGACCGCGCCGACGTTCACCGCGAGCGGCTGATTTTGCAAAATGGCGCGCATCAGTTGCCAGCGGCGCTCCATCGCGGCGCTCGCGACGGCGGGGTCGAGGGCGCCGCCATTGGCCACGGCTTCGCGCAGCCGCTGCGCTTCGGCGCTCGCGGCGGTGAATTCCAGGCCGGTGCGCAGGAAGGCGACGCGCCGATGCGCCGGCGCGTCGTTCTCGGTCGCCTTGGCCGCGGCGACGAGCGAGGCGCGCAGGCCGGCGATCGTCTCGGGCGTGATTTGCGGGAACTGACCCCTGCCTCCGACGACCACGGGCACGACGCCTTCCTCGGCGCGCAGGAAGTACTTCTTTACGTCCTC
>DASYIS010000548.1:0-3415 GCA_035997375.1 Chthoniobacteraceae bacterium | reverse complement strand
ACCTTTACCGGCCGTGTTCCCGTGGGTAGTTTCGCCTTGAACCAAGACCTCGCCATAGATGGTGCAATTGCCTTGAGACAGCCATACCACCGGCGTGTTTCTCGCATTTGGTTTGAACGTCACGCTCACACCCCCTGGAATATTGATTGACGTATATTGGTAAATTCCATCTGGGTGATCGGCCATATCGATGAGCATGTTGCTCGTCGGATTCAGCGCGCCGTCGTGGCCGTTGCTGCCGCTGTTGACTTGGGCGACGCTTGGGAGCGACAACACAAGGCCGGTGAGAAGCGCAACGAGGAGAGCGCGATTGGCAAATTTCATGGGGTTAATCCTTTCGATTTTCGGTTGGGGCCGTCCCCAACCGCAAGCGCGAAGGTGCGCCAAGGCCGGTTGACTGTCCAGCGGGATTTCGGCACTTATTCCGCATCTGGAATGGCTTCGCGGGCACGCTGCGAGGGTGGCAGCCTCTCTGGAGACTCAGCTCGGCCGATTCCTGCGCTCTCAGCGCGGGGAGATGACGTTTGCCCAGTTCTCGAAGAAGCTCGGGTTCCCGCCTTCGACCCTGCACCGTCTGGAGCAGGGAGCGCAAAGCATCACCTTGCGGGGTCTTCGGCAGATCATGCGGAAATTGAAGTGCCGGATGGACGAGATTTTTCCGGATGAGTTCGCCTGAACGAGAATTAAAGGGAGACGTGTCCCGGCGCGCCGCCTTTCTGCTCTTCTCCTTCCCCCTTTCGGAACAGAGAAAAGAGCCGTTTCGGGAGATGACGATGCGGCTATGGGGTCTGACGAGGTTGCTTGAAGAGATCACGACGCCTCTCCGCGAATCGATGGAGGGGCTGTGCGAGATGGCGAAGCCGCTTGGTGAGATGACGAAGTAGCTTTGTGATGTGTCGGACCCGCTTTGCGTGATGACAAAGAGCCTTTGCGGTATGACGAAGCCGCTTTCCGAGATAACAAAGCGCCTTTGCGAGATGACGAAGGGGCTTTGTCGTTTCATGGAAGCGTTCCGCGATGCGTGCAAAGGGCTGGGAACGAGCATCTTGCGATAATTGCGGCGCTTTTTGACCAGTGTGCAGGGCCGAGAGGTCGCGGGTCTCGCGGCAGCGAGTTAGGGGATCCCGGAGCCTGTAATTGCGGGTTGCCAGCGCTACGCTCCCGCCAGCGTTTCCAGCGCCCGCAGCATCGCGCTCGTTCGCCCTTCGACTCCGAGCTTTTCGAAGATGTGATTGGTGTGCTTCTTGACGGTGTTGAGACTGATGCCGCAGATGGTGGCGATGTCGCCGTTGGCTTTGCCTTGCACCATCCATAGGAGGACCTCGGCTTCGCGCGGGGAAAGCCCGAGCTTCTCCAGCGGGGCGGCGGAGTCGAAGCACGGGACGAAGGTCTGCTGTTGCGCATGGCGCTCCAGCCGGGCGCGGATGGCGTCGAGCAGGGCGGGGCTTTCGACCGGCTTGGCCAGGTAGTCATCGGCGCCGAGCGACATGCCGAGCCGGAGGTCGGGCATGTCGCCTTTGGCCGTCAGGAAGATGAAGGGGACCGACGCCAGCGCGGGGTCGGCGCGCACTCGAGCCAGCACTTCGTAGCCGCTCAGGCCCGGCATCATGATGTCGCACAGGATCAAGTCCGGGCGGGTGGCGCGCCACTGCTCCGCGGCCTCCGCGCCATGGGCGGCGGTGAGCACGCGGTAACCTTCGATGGTCAGGATTTGCGCGATGTTGCGCCGCAGATTTTCGTTGTCCTCGATGAGCAGGATGGTGGTCATGCGGCGGGGAGGTTCACCGTGACGGTGGTCCCGAGACCCACCGTACTCTCGAGGGCAAGGGTGCCGCCGTGCAGTTCCGCGCAGCGGCGCGCGATGGTGAGGCCGAGCCCGGTGCCGGGCACGCCGCCGGCGTTTTGGCAACGGTGGAAAGGATCGCCGACGCGCGGCAACTCGTCCGCCGGGATGCCCATTCCCTCGTCGCGCACGATGAAGATGACGCGCCCGTTTTCGACCGTCGCGGAGAGTGAGACGGGTTTGCTGGGTGGGGAATATTTCACCGCGTTTGAGACAAGATTTTCGAGGATGCTGCCGACGAGCGCGGCGTCGAGGTTCGCCTCGCGGTCCGGCGCCGCGACCGAGATCGCGGCGTCCGCACCGCTCGTGGCGGCGACCTTTCGTTCAATGTCGCGGCAGAGTTCCGCGAGATGCACCGGCAGCGGATGGCAGGCCAGCTTGCCCGACTCGACGCGCCCGAGGAATAGGACGCCCTCGACCATCCCCGTCATCAGCCGCGTGCTGGTGCGGATCTCCGCCAGCACCTCGCGCCGGCGCTCGGGCGTGAGGTGCTCCGCGTAGCGATCCAGGAGATCCGTTCCGGAAAGGATGACGCCCAAGGGTGTGCGAAATTCATGCGACACGCTTTGCGTGAAGAACCGCTGCTGGCTTGCCACCTCCTGCTCCGCCGCGAGCTCGGTGCGGAGCCGTGCGGCCCGGCTGGCCAGCGAAGCGAGCACCAACAGCGGGACGGTGCTCAAGCCGACCGCGACGAAAGCCAGCCATGGGGCAGGGGGGCCGTAGAACTCACTGAACCGCTCCCCGCGGGCAATGGCGATGCCCCACGGCGGCGCGGGCTCGCGGAGCGTCGCGCGGCGTGCGTTGGCCGGCAGCGCCTCGGATTCACCCAGCGGGACGACGGTCAGGACATGATCGCGAATCATGGGGATGGAGTCATCGCGGCAGAGGGAATCGAGGTCGACCCAGCCCACGATGGAACCGCGCGCGGAATACATTGGGCTGCCTCCCTTCGCGGGGACGAGCACGAAGAGGCGTCTTCCATTCGCCATGTACGTTTCCCCCGCGGGCAGAATTTCGTCGGGGGCGGGAATGGGCGCGCGCGCGGCGCTCCTCCAGCGCAGCTTGAGCTGGCCATTTTCGGGCGCCGCGAAGCCAAAGGACAGCAGGTGCGGCAGCCTCCTTGGCAAGTCAAACCCCGGCGGCGCCAGGCGGCCCGCCACGAGTGCGGTGTCGTCGAGATTTTGCGCCCGTTCCCGCAGCGCGCCGAGAAAGTAATCGTTCCGCTCCAGGCCGTGCTTGAGTTGTTCCGCCAGGAGCTGGGCCGAGGCCTCAAAGAGCCGCTCGTCCTTGTTGCGAGCATCGCGCCAGGTCACCCAGGCCAGCCAGACCGGCACGAGCGCAAACGCCAGCGACACTCCCGCCAGCAAACGCGGGCGTGCGAGCCAGGAGGAAGCGGTCATCAGGTCAGCCTACACGCCCAGGAACGCCGGCCAATACCACGTAGGAATTATCCCGCCGCCGTGCACGACGCCCCATGGGTCGCCTATCCCAACGCCCGGCAACTCCGGAACGGAGCGCGGCAGTCTCGTGGTCCGCACAGTCCTCTGTGCGGCTTCCCGCAAGGACTGAGAA
>DASYIS010000547.1:0-15053 GCA_035997375.1 Chthoniobacteraceae bacterium | reverse complement strand
ACTCGTTCGGAAAGGCCCGGCATTGTCCCGGCTTCACGCGCTGGATCGCGCAGCCGCCTCCCTCGAAGAAAAAGCACTCGCCGTTCGGCTTGTCGATGAGCGCGAGTCCGTCCCGGTTGGGCCGGAGCCGTGTGTAGCGCTGGATGAAATCGTGCTCATCCACGCCGGCCTGCGCGGCGATGGCCGCGATCTCCGCCGCGGTGACTTTCACGAAGCCCGGCCAGCGGCAGCAATTGCCGCAACGCTGGCACTGGTAATAGACGCCCGCGTCCGGCATGCGCCACTACGCCTTCCCGACCGTCGCCGGCGGCGAATGTCTTCGCCGCGGACGGAGACGGAGCCAGTTGCTCCAGGTTTTGCGGAACGCGTGGCGCTTGCTCAGGTATTGCTGGTTGAGCTCGGCCCCGCGCTTGATCTGCGCCAGGATGGCGCGCAGCGAAAGCTCCGGCGCATCCAGGATGGTGTAGGCGGTGCCGATCGCCGCCTCGTGGTGGGCATCGCTCCCGGCGGTCATCGGCAACTTGCGGCGCTGCGCGTATTCGAAGGCCTTTTGGTTGTACCGCTTCAGCGTGGTCGCCGCATTGAAAACTTCCAGCGCGTCGATCTCCAGAGTATCGAGCACACTCTCGCGGATGCCGGCGCGAAAGAGGTCGTAGGGGTGCGGTGGAATGGCGAGACCGTCCAGCGCGTGGACCATCCGGCAGACTTCGGCCGCGGGCGTCCCTTTCAGGTACGGCAACACCAGGCCGAGGCAGAGCAGATGCCCCTCCGCCGTCGTCACCTCCACGCCCGGGACGATGAGAAAACCGTCCACCGCCTGGCCGTCCTCGCGCATCAGCCCTTTGTCCAGCAGGTAGCGGCATCCGTCGGACGTGTTGTGATCGGTCAGCGCAAAGCCATCGAGCCCCTTCCGGCGCGCCGTCGCGATCAGCTCCTCCGGGCTGCTCACCCCATCTCCCGAGAAAAAGGAGTGGCAGTGCAGATCGATCTTGAAGGCCATGGTTGAGTCTCGGATGGATTGCGTGCGCTGTCGAGAAGGAGGCGGGGGAAGTAATCAGTAATCAGTCGGCAGTGATCAGTCCGGAGCGCGCCTCTCGCGGACGGCTCCACTGATTACTGCCAACTGATTACTGATTACTTCCCCATCTCCCGCCCCGCGCGTATTTTCCCCCCATGACCATCGGTTTCAAAGAATGGGCGCTGGTGTGCGACGCGCTCGGCGCCGGCGCGCAGAGCCTCCTCTTGCGCAAGGGCGGGATCGCGGAAGGGCGCGCCGGCTTCCGCTTTCAGCACGACGATTTCCTGCTGCTGCCGACGCTTTTCCACGAGCAGGCCGCGCAGCTCAAAGTCCCCGGCGACACTCCTTTGCCCCAGGCCGGGGCGGACGGCACGCACGAGATCACGCTCCGCGTGCGCGTGGAATGGGCCGAGGACGTGACCGATCTCGAGGCCGCGCACCGGCTCGCGCCCTATCACCTGTGGCGGCCGGAGTTGGTCGAGGAGCGCTTTCGTTACAAGGACGACCTCCGCCTCAGCGTCGCCTTCGTCCGCGTCGAGCGCCTCGCGGAGCCATTCCGTTTCCCCGACTCGCCAAAATACGGCGGCTGCCGCTCGTGGGTCAATCTCCCCGACCTTCCCGGGGGAACGCAGTTCATCCCCGTGCTCGACGAGCAGACCCATCGCGTTCGCGAACTGGCGATCCGCGAGGCGCTGCGCGGAGTTGCGGTGGGAGCGGCGCCGTAACCCAGGCGGGGCCCATTGAAGCTCGTAGTTCCGCCTTCAGGCGGCGAACGGCGCGTTGGCGCGAGATTTTGGAAGTTTCGACACGCTTGCCGATGGCCGCGCCTGACCGCCTGAAGGCGGAACTACGAACCCGGAGCTCGCGTTGGGGCCACATCAACTCTGCGGTAACGCCAGCAGCGCGAGCATCCGCCCCGTGCGCCCGAGCTCGCGGCGATACGAGTAGTAGCGCTCCGGATGCGAGGCGGTGCAGATGCCGCTGTCGTGGATTTCGCGCACGCCGGCTTGCTGCAACTGGCTCACGATGAGCGCGGCGAAATCGGTCTCGAAGTGCGGGGGGCGGATGCACGGGCTGAGCTGCGCGACGAGGTCGGCGGGGTCGCAGCCGAACTCCGCTTGCATCCGCTCGACGGCGGCGGGCGCGATCCCCTGCTCGGCCCCTTTGCGGCCGGCGTGGAGCAGCGCGGCGACGCGGCGGCGCGGGTCGACTAGGTAGACGGCGCAGCAGTCGGCGACGTAGATGCCGAGGCAGACTCCGGGGTCCGCGGTGATGAGGCCGTCGACGTCCGGGACGCACTCGCGTGTGGAGGAATCGACCACCGCCACCTCTTTGCCGTGGACCTGGCGGGCGGTGACGAAGAGGCGCGGGTCGAGTCCGAGCTCGCGCCGGACGTCCGCGTGCACGGTGTCGAGCCGGCGGAGCGCTTCTTCGCGATCCACCTTCACGTCAACGCCCGGCATGCGGAGCGTGAACGCATGCACGACGCCGGGGAGCGCACCGAGCGCCGGAAACGTCTCAGCGCGCGCGGATTTCGTCACTCGGTTTGGGCAGGCCGATTTCCGCGATCTTCGCGAAGATCCCCTTTTGCGTCTTGTCGAGCGGGTCCTTGAAGTCCTCGTGATAGACGGTGTTCGTCGCGGTCGCGCGGTCGAAGTCGGCCAAGGCGTTGGCGTAGTCGGCGCGGGCGGTCAGCTCGGTGCTGCGGGCCTGGGTGAGCTGCACCTGCGCATTGAGCACGTCGAGTTGCGTGCCGGCGCCGGCGTTCAGGCGCTCCTGCGCGAGCCGCACCGCTTCGGCGGCGCCCTCGATGTTCTTCTGCTGGCTGGCGATCGTTTGCCGCGCCTGCTGCAGGGCGAGGTAGGCGGTCTGCACCTCCTGGTCGACCTGATGCACGGCGTCGAGGTAGTTGATCTTCGCCTGCTCCACCCGGGCGCGCGCCTGTTTGACGAGGCCGTAGGTTTCGAACCCGTCGAAGATATTCCAGCTCCCGGTGAAGCCGAAGAACCAGCCGTTCACCACGTCGCTCAGGTCCTCGGCGGTGGGACGGTTCTTGAACTCATAGCCGCCGTGCGCATCGATGCGCGGCTTGTAGCCGGCCATCTGCACCGTGACGTTTTTCAGGTCGATGAGGATGGCCTGCCGCTGGACCTTGAGGAACGGGCGGCGGGCCTGCGCCAGGGTCATGGCATCGGCCAGGTTGATCTTGCGGATCCCGGCATTGAGCACTCCGACGCAATGGAAGGTCGGGGTGGTGGTCGGCGTCGCATCGAGATTGAGCGTGCGCCCGAGCTGCAGTTGCGCGAGCTGGTAGTCGTTGCGGGCGCGGATGAGGAGGGGCTGCTGATTGGCCAGCGCCACTTCGGCTTGCAGCACGTTGAAGCGCGGCACGGTGCCGGCCTCAAAGCGGTTCTGCTGATCCTGCCGCTGCTGCTCGAGCAGGCGGACGGATTCCTCCTGCACGAGGATGAGCGCGCGGGTCAGCAGCACGTTGTAGAACTGCTGGCGCGTGTTCGAGATGACGGTGTCGACGACGTCGCGCAGGCTGAAGTAGGCGCTGTCGTTCGTGAGCTGCGCGATCTGCAGCGCGGCGCGAATCTGGCCGCCGGCGTAGATCGCCTGGCGCGCCTCGATGGTGACGTTCCAAGACTTGTTCTGGATGAACGCGCTCGAGTTGTCGCTGCTCGCGAAGAGGGCCGAGAGCTGCTTGACGAGATCCTCGTTGCTGGTCGCGGTCGCGGCGGCGCCGGCCGTGGTCGACGTGCCATTCACCGGTGCGGCCGCGGTCGTGCGATTCGAGTTGGTGGCCGCAGCATTGCCGGTGTTGGTGCCGGAGCTTTGGGCGATGGTGCTGGTGGCGAGGCCGCTGTTGGTCGAGCTGCTCGTGCCGCCGGCGCCGAACCCGCCGCCCTTGATGAGCCGCCGGTCCTGCTGCTCGTAGACGCCGGAAGCCGTGATGTGCGGCAGCGCCGCGGCACGGACTTCGATGATCTGCCCGCGCGTCCGCTCGATCTCCTGGATGGCGGTGAGGATTTGCGGGTTCTGGCTGAGCGCCAGGCTGACCGCCTGCTCGATCGTCATGTCGCCGACGAAGCGCTTGACCGGCACCCGTCCCGAAGTACGAAACTCGTTGCCGCCCGAACCCGCCGGTGCGCCCTTGAGAGGGCTCCTTGGCACCGGCGCGGCTCGTTGCTCGGCCGCATCCACTCCACCTAAAGGGCCCAAGAGAGCAAGGGCGACGACGGTGGCGGGGATGCGGTGGTTCAGCATTTTTGGCAAAGGGGCAGGATCTTCTCGTAAATGCGCGACCATGCTTTCTGGTCGGCCGGCTCTAGAACAGCCATCATTTCGAGGAGATTTTCAACCATATCCTGCTTCACTTCGTTGACGAGGGCGGAGCCGGTTTCGGTGATGTGGACGAGAATCTTGCGGCGATCGTCGAGCGCATGCGTGCGCTTGGCGTGGCCGAGCTTCTCGAGGCGGTCGACGAGGCCGGTGGCGGCCGCGGTGGTGTGACCCATGCGGTGCGCAATCTCGGTCATGGTCAGGAACTCCTGTTGCGCCAGGAACCCGAGGAGGTGGTACTGCGGAAACGAAACGTTCCCCTGCTGCAGTTTGGTGGAGAGCGTAATGATGAAAGAACGCTGCAGGGTGGTGAAAATGTCGGCGAGGCGCTCGGAGGCTTTGCGCAGACTGGTTTTTGGCTGGTCTTCGATGATGGTCATTTATCTGTGGTGTGGATTATAAGCTACGTGGATTGCGTGTGCAACCCTCGACGCGATTTGTTTTGCAGGAGCGTCACTGCCGTGCGTTCGGAAGGAACGTACGTCTACGTAGAATATGGGAGAGGAGAATTTGCGTACGGGCTAGGGAGTGTCAAAAAAAATCCTGTCAGGAAATACCTGATGGCCCTTACAATCGTCCTCTCATGAAAAAATGGTGTTCTCCCCTCGCAGGGCTACTCCTAATGGTGCCCGGCGCCTTCGCCGGTCCGCCCGCCATCTCGCGATTCTCCGTTGCGAACATGGATCGAAAGGTTTTACCGGGCACGGACTTCTATCGGTACGCCAATGGTGCTTGGCTGCATAAAACTTCAATTCCGGATGATCAGGTGACGTGGAGCCCGACAACCGAGCTCACGGAACGCAACCTGGCGCTGCTCAAAGGTTTGGTCGAAGAGGCCGCCGCCGACCGCGCGGAGCGCACGCCGATCGAGCGCCAAGTGGGCGACTGCTACGCGGCCGCGATGGACGAAAAGCGGATCGAGGAATTGGCCGCCAAGCCGATTGCGCCGGACTTGGAAAAGATCGCGGCGCTGGCCGCGAAAGCCGACCTCGCGAAGCTGCTCGCGGACTTCCACGAGCGCGGCGTGGGCGGGCTGTTTTCGGACTCCGTCGGTGCGGATGAAAAGCACAGCGATGTCTACGCGTACAACCTCTCGCAGGGCGGCCTTGGGCTGCCGGATCGCGACTACTATCTCGACCCGAAATTTGCGAAAGAGCGCACCGCCTACCGCGCGCATTTTCTGCGGACGCACGCGCTGCTCGGGACCGCCAAGGCGGACGCCGAAAAGGAGGCGAAGGCCGTGCTCGCCATCGAGACGGCGCTGGCCAAAGGAAGCCGCAAGCTCGAAGACACGACGGACCCGATCGAGAATTACCACCGGCTGACACTGGAGGAATTGCGCGCCCTGACGCCGTCGTTCGATTGGGATGTTTACCTGGCCGGCTCGCATGCGGCGAAGCTGGAGTCGGTCGTCGTCGGTCAGCCGGAGTTTTTCCAGGCGCTGGAGAAAGCGCTTGGCGCGTTTTCCATCGAAGACTGGCAGGCGTATTTGCGCTGGCATCTGCTCATCTCCGCAAGTCCCCTGCTCCACGAGGCGCTGGTCCAGGAAAGCTTTTCGTTCTTCGGCACGGAGCTCAACGGACAGCCCAAGCTCGACGCCCGCTGGAAGCGCTCGATTCGCAAGGTCGACGCCGCGGTCGGCGAGTCGCTGGGGCAGCTTTACACGGCGAAGTACTTCCCGCCGGGGACCGGGGAAAAGGCCGCCGAGATGGTGAAAAACGTCGAGGCGGTCTTTCGCGAACGCCTGGCCAAGGTGCCATGGATGACGGAGGCGACGCGGCAGGAAGCGACGAAGAAATTCAGCCGCTTCACCGCGAAAATCGGCGCGCCGGCGCACCCGCGCGATTACTCCGGCATCGAGATCCGCCGCGACGATTTCTATGGCAACATGGAGCGCGCGAGCGTCTGGGAATCGCGCCGCGAAATGGCGCGCATCGGCCAGCCGGTCGACCGCGCGGAATGGGGCATGACCGCCCCGACGGTGAACGCGTACTTCAACCCGACGCTGAACGAAATCGTCTTCCCCGCCGGCATCCTGCAGCCGCCGTTTTTCGACCCGGAAATGGATGACGCGGTCAACTACGGCGCGACGGCGGCAACGATCGGCCACGAGATGACGCACGGCTACGACAACGATGGGCGCAAGTACGACGCGGAGGGAAATCTCCGCGACTGGTGGACGCCGAAGGACGTCGCGGAATTCGACGCGCGCACGAAAAAGCTGGTGACGCAATTCAACGCCTACGCGCCGCTGAAAGGGCTGCGCGTGAACGGCAAGCTCACGCTGGCGGAGAACATCGCCGACCTCGGCGGCCTGAGCATCGCGTACGAAGCGCTGGAGCGCGCGCTCGGCAACGACCCGGAAAAGCGCAAGCCGATCGACGGCCTCACGCCCGAGCAGCGGTTCTTCATCTCCTACGCGCAGAGCTGGGCCTCCAAGGCCCGCCCGGCCTACCTGCGGCAGTCCCTCACCACCGACGTCCACGCACCCGACGAAATCCGCGGCTACGCCCCGCTGCTCAACCTGCAGGAGTTTTACGACGCCTTCGGGATCAAAAAAGGCGCGCCGCTGTGGCGGGCGAAGGAGCTGCGGGCGGTGATCTGGTGAGGGGGCGGTGTGCTTGACGAAGCCGATCGCAAGCGCGAATGATGAACCCATGACCGTTGTCCTGAGCGAAGAAACCCGGGAGTTGCTGGAACATGAGATGATGTTCGGCTTGTACGCCACGCCGGATGAGGCCGTGAACTCCATACTCCAGGGACACCTGATGACCGGGCTTGATCGTGAGGCGCTAAAGGAGTCGTTGCGTGTCGCCATGAAACAACCCAGAATTCCCTATCGCGAAGGGATGCTCATGGAGCGTTTTGAGGCACTTCTCGCAAGGGAAGGGCTGAAGTGAGCCTCGAAGTTTCGTTTGCTCCTTCTGCTACTCCGAAATCTCGCGGCGAACTTCTTCAACGCTGACGTCGGTTTTGGTCCCGGCATGCAACCACCGGCTGACCCACTGGTCGGCATCGCCGGAATCGCCACACCAGTCCACCAGCCGGCCGCGGGAATCATAGATATAAGCGGGTGGGCCGGAGGGTAACTTCAGCCAGGGTGCATCCGAGTCCATGTGCCCGGCAAAATAGAAGAACACGCCATCGGCGCGCTGGATGCGGAAAATGCGGGCCGGCGGTCCAAATCGCTGCAAGTGCTCCGCGACGCTATGCACTCCGTCCGGTCGAACGCGCGCATTGTGTCTGATTTCACCGCCAATGACGAAGGCCGCCAGCAAGCCGAACAACAGCACCCATTTGACCAAACCTTTCAGGGCGGCCTTCATCGCTGCACCCGCCCCCCGCCCGCGCCCCCCACCAGCGCCTCCACCTCCGCGAGCGTGGCGAGGTTGTAGTCGCCGTAAATCGTGTGCTGGAGCGCGCTGGCGGCCACGGCGAACTCGATGGCGCCCGGCGGTTCGTCGCCGCGCATGAGCGAGAAGAGGAGCGCGCCGCTGAAGGCGTCGCCGGCGCCGAGGCGATCGACGATGCCGACCCGCAGGCGGCGCGAGGGGTACGCCTCGCCGTTCGCGAAGAGCGTGGCGCCCCAGTCGGTTTCGTCGGCCGAGGAGGACTGCCGCGCGGTAAGCGCCACCTGCTGGAAGCCGAACTCCGCGCAGAGCGCGCGCGCGGCTCGCTCGTCCTTGTCCGGCGCGTCGGCGGGGACATCGAAGCCGAAGATCGTGCGCGCCTCCTCGGCGCTCGTGATACAGAGATCGACGTGGCGCATGAGCGGCGCAAGCACGCGGCCGGCTTCGGCGGGACTCCAGAGCTTGGCGCGGTAGTTGAGATCGAAGCTCACGGTGAGTCCCCTCCCCCGGGCGGCGGCGCAGGCTTGCGCGCAGGCCTCGGCGGCGCCGGGGGAGAGCGCCGGTGTGATCCCCGACCAGTGAAACCAGCGCGCGCCCTGGAAGATCGCGTCCCAGTCGAAATGCCCCGGCTCCGCCTCGGCCATGGAACTGTGGGCGCGGTCGTAGATCACCTTCGTCGGCCGCACGCTGGCGCCGTGCTCGAGGAAATAGACGCCGAGCCGCGACCCGCCGCGGACCACGCGATCGACGTCGACTCGCAGGCCGCGCAGCTCCGCCAGCGCGCGGTCGGCAAGGTCGTTCTCAGGGACACGGGTGACGTACGCCGCGGAGCCGCCGAATTGCGCCACGGAGACCGCGACGTTCGCCTCGGCGCCGCCGTAGTTCGCCGTGAACTCCGCCGCCTGGCCGAACCGGAGATGCCCCGGCGTGCTGAGGCGGAGCATGATTTCACCAAAACATACGAGATCGGCCATGGCGCAAAATCGTCGGACGGGCCGGCGTTTGGCCAGCCAGAAACCGCCTTTACTTCGGCGCCGGGTTGAGGCCGTTGAAGTCGATCGGCCCCGGCACGTCGAGCTTGATGACCGACTCGAAGACTGGTTTTTGGTCGAAGGATTTCACCGGCTGCGCCGTCCGCACCTGCACCTCCGGGCCGGCCTCGGGCGTCGCGGGGCGTCCGGAGTTATCGAGCGGCGCGCGCTGGCCGTTCAGGCTGTGCATGTCGGCCACGTGTTTGGCCGCCGCCGCGGAGTTGTAGGGATCGTCGCCGAGGATCGTCGGCGATTTCATCACGACCGGCGTGTGCACGGAGAGATTGGCGACCGGCATCGGGCGCGGCCACTGGCTCTTCGCCACGGACGTCTCCTTCGGGGTGCGCGGCACGCCGCCGTGGACATCGCACGCCTCTTTCGGCACCTGGGCTTCGGTCGCGATGTCGAAATACGTCGTGCGCCGCTCGGTCTTTTCGCCGGTCTCCTTGTTCTCGATCGTCTCGAAACATTTCGGCGTGGCGAGCAGGCCGGAGGCGGAGCAAATCTCGCAGCGCAGCAGCCCGGGCGGGGTGCCGATTTCCACCGGTTTGTAATCGGCGAACGTCTCCTTCATGATCGCGGCCCACACCGGCAGGACGAGGTCGCTGGAGAAGGCGCCGCGATAGATCGAGGTGCGCGGCTCGTCGAAGCCGGCCCAGACGCCGCACGTCACCGCGCTGGAGTAGCCGATGAAGGAGACGTCGGTGAAGTTGTACGCCGTGCCGGTCTTGCCGCCGAGGGCGAAGCGCTGGACGCCGAGGTCCGTGTACGTCTTGTCGGCGGTGCCGCGCTCGAGGACTTCCGCCAGGCAGGAGTGAACTTCATAGGCCGTGGTCGGACGGAGGACGCGCTGCTTGCCGAGTGCCGCGCGGAAGAGCTCCCGCCCGCTCTTGTCGGTGATGCGCTCGATGATGAAGGCCTTGTCGGGCCGCCAGCCGCCGTTGGCGAACATCGTGTTCGCGAGGGTCATCTCCATCAGCGTCACCTCGCTGGAGCCGAGGAAGGTCGCGGGAAACTTGCGCAATTCACTCTCGATGCCGGCCTTTTTCGACAGGGTGGCCAGACGGTCAAGCGATTCGCCGAGGTTCTTGCCGATGGTGTTGCCGAGGCGGACCGTCGCCGCATTCTTGGACTTCACGAGCGCCGTGCGGGCGGAGATCAGTCCCTCGTAGCGGTTGTCCAGCCGCTCCGGGCCCCACTCGCCGAGGATGCCCGTCGTCCCGCCGATCATCACCTGGCGATTGTCGATCACGGCGTCCTGGACCGGGGTGCCGGGGAAGAGCCCGTTCTCGAAGGCGGCGGCGTAGACCAGCGGCATGAAAGCGGTCCCCGAGGGCCGCTTGGCGTAGAGCGCGCGGTTGAACGTGCTGTGGGTGAAATCGCGCCCGCCGACCAGTGCGAGGATGCCGCCGGTGGCATTGTCGAGCACGACCGCGGAGCCCTGGAGATATTTGGGCTCGGGCACCGGGCCGGCGTCGTCGCCCTTCTCGCCCGCGGTGCGGCGGTAGGCGCGAATGACCTGGTCGTACTGCGCGTACGTCGGGTGGTCGAACCCCTCGTGATGCTCGACGTGCGTGAGTTGGTCGCGCAGCGAGGCCTCGACCTTCTTTTGCAGCGCCGAGTCGATGGTCGTGTAGATGCGGTAGCCGCCGCGCACCGTGTTCTCCTCGCCGACGAGTTTTTTCACCTGCTGCTCGACCAGGTCCGCCGCGTACGAGCCCTGGTGCATCGGTTTGCGGTTCTTCACGATCAGGTCCTGCGCGTAGGTCTTGGTGTACTCGTCCTTGGTGATGAGCTTCAGCTCGAGCATGCGCTGGAGCACGTAGTTGCGCTGCTCGATGCACGCCTGCCGATTGCGCCACGGCGAGAGGTTGTTCGGGCTCTTGAGCAGGCCGATGAGGGTGGCCGCCTCGGAGAGATCGAGATCCTTCGCATGCTTGTCAAAGTAACCGCGCGCCGCCGCATCCGCCCCGTAAAAGCCGCCGCCGAAGAAGACGCGATTGAGGTACAGCTCGAGGATCTTCTCCTTGCTGTTCAGGCGTTTCTCGATCTCCCACGCGACGGCGATCTCGAGCAATTTGCGGCCATACCCGCGGTCCGAGCTCGGGAGCTCATCGACGAAGGTATTGCGCGCGAGTTGCTGCGTGAGCGTGCTCGCGCCCTGCTTGGTGCGGCCGGCCTGGTAGTTTTTCACCAGCGCGCGGGCGATGCCGTAATAGTCGACGCCGTCGTGCGAATAAAAGCGCGCGTCTTCCCCGCCCACCGCCGCTTTCAGGAGATTCGGCGAGATCTCGCTGATCGGCACCTCGTTGCGGTTCTGGATGAACAACTGGTCGAGGACCTGGTTGTTCCGATCGTAGATGACGCTGGCCGACTCCATGGCCGTCAGCCGGCTGTAGTCGAACGTCTGCGCCTTTTCCTTCCATTGGCGCATCTCCAGCCAGACGTACCCGGCCCCGCCGGCGGCGACGATGAAGAACAGCGCGACCAGGGTGAGAACCCACCCGCGCCGGTAAAAGGGCTTGCGTGCTCGAGGCAGGGTGCTCCAACTCATGAAAAAAGCATTCGAATCGCGATCAATGGCGGGCCGACAATGATCGACGAGATTGGGTTTTTCGCAATGGGGAAGTGGGAGCGCCTGCCGCCTTGGGTGCAGGACAAAAAAGTTCCGCGGAAGAATTGGGTGAATCTCCGCGTTGCCGCGGGCACCGGCTCCACGCCGGCCCGCCGGACCGTGGTTGCGCAAATTTCGCCAACTTTCTCCTCAAAACCATGCAAATCAGTTCGGAAAGTCCGGAAATTCGCCGGCGTCCGTACTGTGGTCGGCCTCGGCGCCGACGGATTTCTCGCCCCGTTCCTCACTGCCGCCGCCTGTCCGCGTGCCGCCGCCTCATTTCTCGCCCCGTCCCTCACCGCCGCCACCTGTCCGCGAGCCGCCACCTCGGCAGTGCGCTCCATTGGCCTGCGGCAGAGGCGCTCCGATGCGTCGTCGGCCTCCCCGCCCCCTCACGCCCCGTGGTTGAGCGCGTCGGTGACGACGCGGCCGGCGGACCAGCGGTGGAATTTCCGGATCGCTTTCGAGACGTAGAGCTTCGCGCGCTCGACCGATTCCGCGATCGGCAGGCCACGGGCCACGTAGCTCGTGATCGCCGCGGACATGGTGCAGCCGGTGCCGTGCGTGGAGACGCCCGGGGTGAAGGGCGCGCCGAAGGTGTGGCGCGCGCCGTCGATGAGGAAGAGCAGATCGGTCGCGCGCGATTCGTGAATCAGATGCCCGCCCTTGAGCAGAAACGACGTGCCGAAGCGCCGCACGAGCTCTTCCCCCGCCGCCTGCAACTCCGCCAGCGAGCGGATCCGGCGGCCGAGCAGCACTGCGGCTTCGTCGAGGTTCGGCGTGACCAGCGTGGCCATCGGGATGAGGCGCTCGCGGTAGACGGCGACGGCGTCGGCGTGCAAGAGCGGGTCGCCCGACGACGCGACCATGACGGGGTCGACGATCAGCGGCAGACGCCGGGAACGGCCGCGCTGCACGAAGCTCAGGAAATCGCAAACCTCGTCGATGGTGGCGCGCGCGTGGAGCATGCCGGTCTTGACCGCCGCGACCGGGAACGCCTCGAACGAGAGCCGGATCTGCTCGGTGACGATCTTCGGGTCGACCGCCTGGATGGAGCTCACGCGCCCGGGGACCTCCGCGACCACGCAGGTGATCGCCGTGAGGCCGTAGACGCCGAGCGCCGTCATCGTCTTGAGATCGGCCTGCGCGCCGGCGCCGGCGCTGTTGTCGGAGCCGGCGATGGTGAGGGCGACGGGAGGAGGGGTGGCCATGGACCGGCGATCTGTACGCGAGCCGCGGAAAAAAATCGAATGAGCATTGGCATTTGTCGAACACGCCTTAGGTTGCCCCATTCCTCATGGCGGCCACTATCACTCAACTCGAAGGTCTGCGCGCGACCGTCGATCGCGTGCTCTACATGCCACAGCTCGAGGCGCCCGACGAACGCCCGCACCCCTTCGTCTACTTCATCACGATTCGCAACGACTCCGAGACCCCGGTCACGATCAAGGGGCGCAAGTGGGTGGTCGTCGATGCGGAGGACCAGTCGATCGTCGTCGAGGGCGACGGCGTGGTCGGCAAGTTCCCGCGGCTCGAGCCGGGCCAGAGTTTTTCGTACAACTCGTACCACGTCATCGGCTCGGACAGCCGGGCGGAGGGCGCGTTCTTCGGGGTCACCGACGAGGGCGAGGCGGTCTTCACCCGCATCCCGGTCTTCACGATGGAAGTGCCGCGGGCGTGAGATGAAGATCGCGGTCGTCTCCGACACGCACGACCGGATCGCGCCCGGGCTGACGGCGGCGATCCGGGACGCGGATGAGATCTGGCATCTCGGCGATGTCTGCTCGCCCACCGTGCTCGAGGAATTCCGGCGGCTGGGTCCGCCGCTGCTGGTGGTGCGCGGCAATTGCGATTCTGAGAAAAGCTGGCCGCTGACGCTTCGCCTCGAGCGGGGCGGCTTGCAGTTTCAACTCATCCACATCCCGCCGGCCACCGCGCCCGCCGGGGTGGACCTCCTGCTGCACGGGCACACGCACGTCCCGCGGAATGAGCTGATCGGGAAAACGCGTTTTCTCAATCCCGGCTGCATCACCCGGCCGAATCGCGGTGCGCCCGCGAGCTTGCGTGGCTGGAGATCCTCGGCGAGAAGTCGTTCCGGTGGACGCCGGTTCTTACGTCGGGGCTATGAGGGCGGAACTCCGCGCCGTGGCCCGCCGTTTGGAAATGGTCTTGGATCCTGGAAATGGAGCATCGGCCGTCCATTTGCAGGACTCCAACAAACCCAACCTGGACCGGATGCCATGAAATCCCTCGGTTATAACCAACCCCTCTACATTCTGCCGTTCGACCATCGCGGCTCGTTCGAAACGAAGCTGTTCGGCTGGCACGGCGACCTGACGCCGGCGCAAACCGGCGCGAATGAGATTTCGCGGGAGGCGGCGGTCGCCGAGATCGCGTCCCGTTATCGGGACTTCACGCAGATCTTCGAAGCGGCCCGGCCTGCTTGACTCGCTTCGCCCGCTTCCTCCAGCCACATCTGCCGCACCTTCTCCGCGATGAAGGCCTCGGTCTTCGCCACGGACTCCACCGTGTTGCCGCCGATGTGCGGGGTCAGGATCAGGTTGTCGTGCGCTCGCGCGTAGCGGACCAGCGGATGCCCGGCCCCGACGTCCGGCTCGCCGGCCACCACGTCCAGCGCCGCGCCGGAAAGGCGTCCGTCCACCAGCGCGGCGAGCAGCGCCGCGTCGTCGATCACCCCGCCGCGCGACGTATTAATCAAGACGGCGCTTCGCCGGACCAGGGCCAAATGTTCCGCATCGATGAGATGCCGCGTGCCGGCATGGTAGGCGACGTGGAGACTGATCACGTCCGAGGTCGACATCAGCTCCGCGAGCGAGTCGCAGCGCCGCGCCAATTCGCCGGGGAAATCGGGACGCGGATCATAGCCCTGCACCGCCATGCCAAAGGCACGGCAGTAGCCGGCGACGATCGAACCGAGCCGCCCCATCCCGACGAGACCCACCGTCTTGCCATACAGCTCCCGGCCGCGAAAAGCGTCGCGATCCCACGCGCCCTGTACGACCGATCGATGGGCCGCGGGCAGCCGCCGGAGCAGCGCCAGCGCGAGCGCGAGCGCGTGTTCCGCCGTCGCCCGGACATCGCGCAAAAACTCCACCTCCCCGCGCAGGCTCGCGACGCGAATCCCCGCCCGCTCGCAAGCCTCGAGATCGATGTGATCCAGCCCCGTGGCCGGAATCGCCAGGATCCGGCAGCGGCCCTGCTCGGGGAAATCCGCCGCCGCCAGCCGATGCGCCAGCTTCGTCCAGACGATGTCATATTCGCCCAGCGCGGCCCCCAGCCTCCCCGGCGCCACCGGGTCCGGATGCACCTCCGCCCACGCTTCCAGCGCCTCCAGCACCGACGGCGAAAACCCATCCGTCTCGGCAATCAACAATTTGGGGCGGCGTCTCATCGTGGTGATTTCATAGCCCCGCACGCCGATCCGCAAGCTCAGGCCGGCGTCCACCCGCAATTGCGCCCCGCCTCAACGCCACGAGCGGTTGCGCCCCACCCGGTGCTTGCCGCACTCGCGTCGGTGAAGTTCACTTGGACATGGCGGCAAGCAAGGAGTTCTTCATCAGCTACAACAAGGCCGACCGCGCCTGGGCGGAGTGGATCGCGTGGCAATTGGAGGCGGAGTACGGAGAGGGTTCCGTGACGATCGAGGCGTGGGACTTCGCGGCCGGCGGCAACTT